>CBDUST010000312.1:0-4928 GCA_965369945.1 uncultured bacterium
AGGACTACTTCAGTGCCATACCCCAAATGCCCGTGGAATATCCGCTTCGATACGATCCGAACCGAGGTCAAGTGACCGCTTCGCTCGAGGCCGCCACGCTGGCCGGTGCGCGGATTCTTTTGTGCATGGCTCTGCTCGGCGCCGTGTTGGGGTTCCTCCCGCACAACTTTAATCCAGCATCGATCTTCCTTGGCGACTCAGGAAGCCTGCTGCTAGGCTATTTGTGTGTTGTCATTATCCTGATGCTTGGGGAACAGGGGGAGACCCATCTGGTCTTCGCCGGGTTGATCGTCTTTTCCCTTCCGATAATGGATACGACGCTGGCGATTATACGCAGGTGGCTTGCCGGCACGCCGATGTCCGCCGGCGACGATCAACACATTCACCATCAACTCAGACGCGGCTTGGGCGGAGTCAAACGAGCGGTGTTCGCCATTTACGGAATCGGGTTCGCCTTTGCGATCGTTGGCGTGGCGCTAGCGGCGCTTATTCTGCGGACCGACCTGCGCGTGCGCGTCATTTACGCGATTGCGCTTGTCCTGTTCGGTTTCATCGGTCTCTTCGCCGTCAAAGCCGCTCGGCGTCAGCACCATTTCGCCGTGTTGAAGTCGGCTTCCAAATCGAAGTAGGATTGGCGTCACTCCGACGAGCGTGGACGCGGACCCACACCCACACCCTTGCGCATGGCGACGCACGTCGCAACGATCGTCGAGTACGATGCGTAGCCGAATGAGTGTTCCACGACGATGAGTACACCTGCCCAAACCAGCGTTCTCTTTGTATGTATGGGCAATATCTGCCGCAGCCCGCTGGCTGAAGGAGCGTTTCTGCACAAGCTGGACCAACGCGGCATAACTGATCGATTCCTGGTCGATTCCGCCGGAACAGGTCAGTGGCACGCCGGCGAGCGCCCCGATCACCGAGCCCGAGCGATTGCCGAACAGCACGGCATCGTGCTTACTAGTCGTGCTCGCCAAGTCACGACCGAAGACTTCGATCGCTTCGATCATCTGATTTGCATGGACGAAGCCAATCGAGAGGATCTCGAAAGCTGGGGCGCGCCGCAACACAAGTTGCAACTGCTCTTGGAGGCGGATCCCAATTGCGAGCTTCGAGAAGTACCCGATCCGTTTTATGGCGGCGGCGATGGGTTCCAGCTCGTCTTTCGGTTGATCGATTCGGCATGCGATGCGTTGTTGGATCAACTGCTGGCTACGGCTCAATGAACAGCCGCGGAGCGATTGAGGTTGCACTCCGACAGGCGGGGCTTGATCAGATGATAATCAACAGCCGCGAATTGTCGGGCGGGTGTATCCATCACGTGCAAGAGATTCGTTTGAACGACGCCTCTGCGGTAGTTGCGAAGACCAATTCCGCAGCCCATCTGCGCATGTTTCAAGAGGAGGCCGACGGGCTGGGTGCGCTCGCCGAAACAGAAACCGTCCTGGTTCCGAAGCCGTTAGCGGTGATCGAAAGCGACGGCGTTGCGGTGCTATTGATGACGGCGATCAGACACGGTTCGGTGTCCGAGGGCGCCTGGAAGCGCTTCGGTGAGGAGCTTGCTCGCTTGCATCGGACTGAAGCGGGAAGTCGCTACGGTTTCCAAACCGATAATCATCTGGGTACGACGCCTCAACCCAATACGTGGTGTGACGATTGGGTGCAATTCAACGCGGAGCATCGTCTTGGTTATCAACTCGATCTCGCTGCGAAGCGTGGGATGTTGCACACCAACGAGACGGAGCGAATTCAGGGCGTGATTGATGCGCTGGAGGATCACATTCCGCGACGTCCGAAACCAGCCCTGTTACACGGCGATCTGTGGTCGGGCAATGCGCTACCCACAGGCAAGGGGGACGGTGAGCGTATCGCCGTGATCGATCCCGCCTGCTACATCGGCGACGGGTGGGCGGACATCGCTATGATGAAACTCTTTGGCGTCTTCCCGGACTGTTGCTTTCAAACGTACGAAGCGAACGTGAGCGATCGCGCACAACTCGACGCGCGCATTGCCGTGTATCAGCTTTACCACGTCCTAAATCACGTCAACCTCTTTGGAACAGGATACGTCGGTCAAGCCATGGCGCTTGCTGAAAGCCTGGGTGGATAACGAACGATCCGCCCTGACCGTGAACACCGGCGGATTGGACAGCCCATACGTGCCGTTTCTCTCTTACCCGTTGCGCTGCGCGAAGTTCTTCATGAATTGAGCGAGCGCTTCGCAGCCTGCTTTGGGGAAGGCGTTATAGATCGAAGCTCGCAATCCGCCGGCTGATCGATGCCCCTTCAGGCCGGACATGTCGCTGTCCAGCGCTTCGTCGATGAATCTCTTATCCAGGTCGTCGTTGGGTGTGCGGAACGTCACGTTCATCAGTGAGCGCGAATCCGGCCGCGCGACGCCTTTATAGAACCCACCAGATCCATCGATCGTATCGTAAATGAGCGCAGCCTTCTCACGATTGCGCTGTGCGAACGCCGGCAATCCACCCTGATCGATGATCCACTTGAATACCAACCCCATCATGTAGATAGCGAAGGCTGGCGGCGTATTGAGGCGCGATCCCTTGTCTATCTGCTTACGGTAATCAAGCATCTGTGGCAACGGCGTGTTGGCGCTTTCCGATAGGTCCTTGCGAATAATGACGAGCGTACACCCCGCCGGCCCGAGATTCTTCTGCGCGCCGGCGAAGATCAACGCGTGCTTGCTTATATCGATAGGCCGACTGAAAATATCCGAACTCGTGTCACACACCAGCGGCGCAGAAGTAGACGGCGCAGACGCGTATTCGGTACCGTAGATCGTGTTGTTTGAGCAATAGAACGTGTACGCAGCGTTGTCGCCGGCGTTGATCTCGACCGCTGCCGGAACATGATCGAAGCTCGACTCCCCGCCGTCGAAAGCGACATTCACATTTCCAAACAGCTTGGCTTCGGTGATCGCTTTCTTTGTCCATTCGCCGGTGTGAAGATAATCCGCGGTCTTGTCGGGGTTCAGGAAATTCATCGGCACCATCGCGAACTGAAGCGACGCGCCGCCCTGCAAGAACAGCACCGCGTAGTCGTCGCCGATGTCGGCGATCTTACGGCAATCCGCTTCCGCCTCCCCAAAGATCCGGTCGAACGCTTTGCCGCGATGGCTGTGTTCGCAGATACCGATTCCGCTGTTTGCCACGTCCCAAATATCCTGCTGCGCTTGCTTCAGCACGTCTTCTGGAAGGACAGCCGGTCCAGCAGAGAAGTTGTAGATACGCTTCGAGCCGGTCTTCGGCTCGGCTATGGTTGGGGTCGTCATAGTCATCTTTCGTAGCCCCGCTAACGGTCCCGGTCAATTGCTGATGCTGGTGATATTCACACTCAGCACGTCGTCGTTGGAGCGAATGGCGTTGATCTCAGACTCGTCAGGCAGGTCGTCAAGCTGAATCCTGGCGCACGCGGCCTCCGCGCCTTCGTAAATGATGTTCTCCATCTCCTCGACGTTGATATTCGCCTGACCGAGTGTATAGAACACGTGGGCCAGCACGCCCGGCTTGTTGAGGTGACGCACAGTGAGCAAACTCGTGGCCGTGGTCGATGCAGCGCGATTCACGCAGTTGGGTACTTCGCCGGTGTTGACGTACGACTCAACAACGCGAACGACTTCGCCGGCGATCGCCTGCTGCGCCTGATCGGTTGAGGCGCCAATGTGGTGCGTGCCGTACACACCCGGCTCCTTCGCAATCGCGTCGGCGAAAGTCTTATCAGCAGCGGCAGGCTCGTCAGCGTAAACATCCAGACCCGCGCGTACGCCCTTTTCCCTGATGGCCGTAACGAGCGCCGCTTGATCGATGACGCTGCCTCGACTGGTGTTGACGAGATATGCACCGTCCTTGAGCGCTTTACAAAACCGCTTGTCGATAATTGTCTTGGTATCCGGCGTCGCAGCGATGTTGATCGACACGACGTCCGACATCTTCGCCAAGTTGATAATGTTGGAGCAAAAGCCGACGCCGAGCCTGTCCGCTTTCTCTTGCGTGAGGCTGCGCGACCAGGCAACGACATTCATCCCAAATGCTCGCCCGCGTTTGGCGACTTCCTGGCCGATCTTGCCAAGTCCAACGACGCCGAGCGTTCTGCCGTAGAGTCCCGCCGCCTTGGAATACTCTTTCTTGTTCCACTGTCCGCCCCGCAGCTCGATCGTTTGGTCAGGCACCCGCCGATCGCACGAGAGAATTAGTGCCCAAGTCAACTCCGCCACAGCAATCGAGTTCTTCCCCGGACAGTTGGCAACGAAGACACCGCGTGCCGAGGCTGCGTTCACATCAATCGTGTCGTACCCAGCGCCGGCCCGAATCACCAAGCTCAACTTCTTGGCCGCCTCGAACGCCGGTGCTTGGACTTTCGTCGATCGAACAACGATCACATCGGGGTCGTATTCAGCGACCGCCCCCGCTAGATCGTCCGCGCTCAAGCCCGGTTGAGATTGGACCGTGCAACCCAGCGCTTCCAATGCTTCGATTCCTGTCTGCTCGAACTTGTCCGCGATCAACACGCATAGCCCCGCCGCCGGGTTTGTGCCCATCATGGCAGCGGAGTCGCGCAAGGCTGTGGAAGCGGACCTACTAGTCATGCTTTTAGTGTATCGCACCAGCCGAGATTTCGCCGCTCAAAGCCTCGCAGATAAGCGACTACGGGGGTCTAGACCCCATACGGAGCCCCCAACAAGGTCTTATTCCCCTCTCCTCCCGGGAGAGGGGTTAGGGGTGAGGGCTCTTCTCCGACAGGCGGGATCGGGATCCCCGCGAGCCGGGTTGTGTCAACCCGGTTCGCGTCCGCAGATCAAAGCCCGCCAGCCGCGCACATCCCCGCCAACCCATCGAGCACGCCAACCGGGGCGACACGCCCCGGCTCGCTCAAGCCTCAAGCCTTCTGCCTCACAATCACCCCTCCCG
>CBDUST010000313.1:0-4926 GCA_965369945.1 uncultured bacterium
GCCCTGATAAACCGCACGGGCAGGATGCCCGTGCCACCGGATCCTCGCACGGTCGAGGTTCCGATTGAATCGGTATGCCACCGGCCTTGAGGCATCTACTTGGACCCGTTTCTGCCATGCCCTGACGCTACAAGAGCATTGAAACTGCGCTAGACGTCGCTGGGGCCAACTGAAAGCTTCGTCGCGTCACGGGTGGCGATCTCCCATTCGATCACATCGCCGTCGATATCGAGCGGGGCGCCGAGTCTTCGCATCATGTTGAAGACCTGCGCTCGGTGGTGCATGCCGTGTGTCAACACGTGAGCCAATGCGGTCCCGCGCGTAAACTCCCACGTCCGCCCTTCAAACGTGACGCTCATCATCTCATTGTTGCGCCCTTGTTCCACGATCTCTCCGGCCGTTTTCTGAAACTCGTTGGCGGCATCATCAAGCAACCGCAGTAGCTCATCAATGCTTCGCACCGGCCCCTCACCGTCAGCGCCAAGTGAAGGGCGGCGCGGTCGATCAGCAATCGAATCCGCCCATCCATACATCACTGAGACAATGTGGCGCAGCGTGTCGTGCACCGAACCGGGCCCGATGTCGAAACGACACACATATTGTTCCGGTGAGAGCGACCGCGCGCCTTCAATAAGCTGACGCGTCGCCCAGGCATTGTGCCTCAACAATCGGTCAAGAATATCCGTCACCCCGGAATTGTACATATCCAGGCGACGGGCTGCGCTTGAGGACGATTATGCGGCGTCACTCTGCGATTGCTTGCAGAACGTGCAGTGCGTCAGCAGATCACGCCACGTCACGATCCCCTCAATGCGATAATCCGCATCAACCACCGGCAGGCACGTGACGCGCTGGTGGAGCAGGTAGACCGACGCATCATCCACCGAGATATTCGAGGCCGTCACCAACAGCGGGCGGCGCATGATCTGATGCGCGAGTTTGTTGAGGGTATTGGTATCCTGCGTCCGTTCCATCCAAACCTTACCGAGGAATGGGCTTAGGTGCTTGAGTAGGTCGCGGTCCGAGAGAACGCCGGTCAGCTTGTTGTCCTTGGCCACAAGCAGATGATGGAAATGCGAGGTTTCAAAAATCTCGCGGATCGCCTTGAGCGAGTGATCCATGGTGATGGTGACGGGGTCGCGGGTCATGACTTCGCCAACGGTCAACATAGCTGGACTCCTGAGGTCGGACATCCGCCGAAGCAGGCGGACCACCGATCCACCTTATCGGCAAATAGACGGAGGAACCGAAGTGCGATTCCGCCATGTGGGTAATGGGATCCGCCGTTCAAGCTCCTCGCTGCCAGCCACATTCCGGGCAGCCGAGCTCGGCTACGGAGCGCAGATCGTAACCGCACTTGGGACATGGTCGACGTGGTGCATCGCTCGGATCATAGTATCGCTGAGCAGCTTGCATGAACTCGCGATAATCATCTTGGTTTGGGAATGCACGTTCCGGCACAATGACTGCCGAGTCCGCGCTCACGAAGAAGTAGGTCGCTTTTTCGACTACCTGAATCTCAGCAATCGTATTCCATTTCAACGACACTTCACCAAATTCTCCCCAGTAGCGAAATTCTTCCGGAGCTACAAGAACTGTTTGGCTGCTCAGCATGTGCTTGCCATCGGGTGTCCGGAGCGATCTCCTGACGAACCGCCGCGCGATAGTTCGGCGGTTCCAGATGAACCAAACAAAACCGCTAGCAATTATCGCCAGGAGAACAGTTGGAGGCATCAAGTCCGACTTTGAGTCGCCCATGATGTAAAGGCCCACGGAGACCGGAATGACGACGATGCTCAGAAACCAACACGAGAATACTTCGAGTCGGCCTCGCTTGCTGCGCTCAAATCGTCTCCTCAGATGTTGCGCAAATGCGACCCAATCCTCTTCTGTTAGGCCAAACTCAACTCGGTGTTCCACGTTTGAATCCCGGCTTCAAGGATCGCGTCTCACATCATCGTAGCGGATTTTGATCAAGAGTTCGGCACGCGAACGAAAAACGCGGCGGTCGGCCCACCAGGAGGTTCCGATCGCCGCGTTTGATTACATCTTATCCGAGGCTTTCGCTGATCCCAGCCTTCTTGGATCACTCAGTAGGGTCAAGCCCTACGGCCAAACCGCGTAACTCACGGCACATCCCTCATCCCTCATGGCTCATCCCTCCTCCTCCTCACCCCTTCGGGCCGGCGGCGCGGACTTCCGGGGAAATGTCGTACCGTGCATCGTTCTCCCTGAACAACCCAGCAAGTTCGTTGGCCTTCGCATCGTATGCGTCCTTGTTCGACCACGTATTGCGAGGGCTCAGGACATCGCCAGGAACGCCATGCACTTGGGTCGGAATACTCAAGCCGAAAACTGGATCGGTCTCGTACGTTACTGAACGAAGCGAACCGTCAAGTATCGCTGTGACAAAGGCGCGCGTGTAGCTGAGCTTGAACCGCTCGCCGACGCCGTACGGTCCCCCGGTCCATCCGGTATTGAGTAGCCACACGTCCGTGTCATGTTCCTCGATGCGCTTGGCCAGCCAATCGGCATAGACCATCGGCGGGCGCGGCAGGAACGGTCCACCGAAGCACGGGCTGAAGTTCGGCTGTGGTTCGGTCACCCCCGCCTCCGTCCCGGCAAGTTTGCTGGTGTAACCATTAATGAAGTAGTACATCGCCTGCTCGCGCGACAATTTACTGACCGGCGGCAGCACGCCAAACGCATCGGCGGCCAGGAACACAACGTTCTTCGGATGCGCGCCGACCGATGGAATAACCGCCCCTGGAATATACGACACGGGATAGGTGACGCGCGTGTTCTCCGTCTTCGAGCCGTCGTCATAGTCCGGCACGCGCGTCACCGGATCGAGAATAACGTTCTCCAATACCGATCCGAAACGAATCGCGTCCCAAATCTGCGGCTCGCCCTCCTTGGAAAGCTTGATGCACTTGGCGTAACAGCCGCCTTCGATGTTGAATACGCCCTTGTCCGACCAACCATGCTCATCGTCACCGATCAGTGGTCGATTGGGGTCGGCCGAAAGCGTGGTCTTGCCGGTACCGGAGAGACCGAAGAACAGCGCCACGTTCGATGGATCGTTCGCATCGACATTCGCCGAGCAGTGCATGGGAAATACGCCCATCTCCGGCAAGTCGTAGTTCATCGCGTAGAAGATAGACTTCTTGATTTCGCCCGCGTAGTGCGTCCCGACAATCACTACCTTACGCTGCTGGAGCGATTGCAGGATCGCGCACGGCGAGTTCAGGCCGAGGTCTTCATAGTTTTCCAGGCGCAGCTCGCAGGCATTGATGATGGTCCAATCCTGCTCGAACTCAGCTAGCGCGTTCGCAGGGGCATTGATGAAGAGCGTTTTGGCGAACAGACAATGCCATGCCTTTTCGGTCACCACCGATACGCGAAGTCGATAATTCGGGTCTGCGCCGGCGAAACCATCGAATCGAAACAGCTCGTCTAGTTGGGAAAGGTGATCCATCGCCATCCGCTCGACGCGAGTGAAGACGTCCGATGAGACCGGCAGATTGACCTTGCCCCAATCGATGTTGGCGTGAATGCTCGGCGTATCTTCAAGGAACTTGTCCTTGGGACTGCGCCCGGTTCGCTGGCCGGTGTCGACGTTCATCGCGCCGTTGGCGGCGAGAACTCCTTCTCCGCGGAGAATCGCCAGCTCAAACAGCCGGGCCGCCGGGAGGTTCCGATGGATCGTGGCATTGGGAAATTCGATGACCGATTGTGCGGGGGCGGTCGGCATGGTGTTTCTCGCCTTGCAAGAAGGATTTCGGTCAGCCCAGAGGTGAGCGCGCTCCGGTGGGCCTACGAGCAATCGCGTTAGCTTACCAGAGCCGTCCGAGCTCGCCTATCGGCCAAACGACTGCTCGTTCAACATGCGTTGACGGCTCCAGACGGTCGTCATACGCTTTGGCTGGCGATCCAGTTCAACGAATCGCGATGGCGACGGTAGCTCAGTTGGTTAGAGCACCTGGTTGTGGTCCAGGGGGTCGGGGGTTCGAATCCCCTCCGTCGCCCTTTGAAGAAGGCTTGAGGCCTGAGGGGGTGAGGCTTGTTTAGCCGCAGGGCTTGCCCCTGCGTGTTTTCCCTCACAGTCGATGAACTAATTGTCCGTCCACTGAAACCCACACTCCGGGCACACCGACCCGGGCGATGGCCCCTTGGCATAACCACAGCGGAAACAGTGTAACTCCCGCCATCGACGGTGTTTCTTACTCGTCAAGGCGATGACTATCCCCGGACCGGCCAGCCAAAGCGTCGCTACGGTCGCGATACATAGGGCCAATAGCGTCCCGGCGAAGCAGTAGCAGTCCGTTCGGCGGCGAACCATGATATCCAGCGGCAAGACGACCAAGGCCTCCAACAGCGTTCCGCCGATCAGTAATCCAACCACTCGCCCCAGCGTCCGGTCCGCCCAAATGCCTCGGCAGAACAGCAGCAAGACAGCCGACCAAAACGCCCAACTTCCTACGAAAATCGCTGTTACCAGTGCCTCCGCAGTCCAGAAATCGAGATCCGAATCCGAGCTGATCTCCAGCACGGTTCCTGCGAACTCGGCGAAAGCAAATATCAAACCGAACGTAAGGCTGCCCGCTACCGCAGCAGCGATGACCAAGCTGATCTTCAGTGAGCGCGACCGCGGCGCTTTGGGTGGTCGCTTCCCGATCACAGGTATCACGAAGACAGCCTGGGCTCCGACCGCCACGAGTGTCAAAATTCCTGCAGTTGCCCACCACTCCCCGTTACGTAGAAGGTCAACGAGTGCGGGTAGGAATTCGCCCCAATCCTCGGACGCCCAATCCTCAACGGCGAGCGCGCAGAGAATACCGGTAGCCAGCACCATCATCAGGAAGGTGTAGACGGGAATTCCGAGGACGAGAATCAGCCACCGTCTCATTGCTCCTTACGATACAC
>CBDUST010000314.1:0-4864 GCA_965369945.1 uncultured bacterium
AAGACCAATCATCGGCCCGATCCGACAATACTCCCCAGTTTTCAACGGAGCAGGATCTTTACATTTAGGGGAGTTAGTGATCGAGATCCAGCCGAAAGTGTCTTGCCTGATTGGGCGGGATTCGCTTACCCAAACGGGACCTATCCGCCAAATATCTATGTCATACGAATAGTCGATGCACGCGGCTGGCCATTTCTCGCGTTTTGGTCAGGCAGAGAAGTTGATGGGTCATCTCCTGCCGGAGCCACAGTGGGCAATTCTATCTCCATAACAAATGGATATTTGCTCCCCGGCGAAAGGAATATGCCGTATTCCCATTACTCCGATGCGCGCATTCTACCCTTCGCCCCCATCTGGACCGGCGTTGCGATCAACACGATCTTTTACGCTGTGCTTCTATGGATGCTGTGGCTTAGCCCGTCTGTTGTTCGCCGCCACATCCGCCGCAAACGCGGCCACTGCATCAAATGCGGCTACGACCTGCGCGGAACTTCCGGGGGAACTTCCGGGGGTGGGGGAGTTTGTCCGGAATGTGGGCAGTAGCTTCGGCGCGATCACGTGAGAACAGCGCGCGGTACCTGGCTCGCTGACGAAGATAAGTCTTAGTACCTCAAATTGGCACCAAAGTCAGGGAGACTGCCCGCTTCGATATCTTTCTGCCAAGTGGCGAGCGGCCCCGCACCCATCTGCCAGAAGCGGCCGAGCTTTCCGATGTACTCAAGCACAACATCTTTCTCCCCGTTCTCTAAGAGGGCCTTCGCAAGCAGCATGTTTGGCCCGAAAGAATTCAGCTGCGGCGAGCCTGGCGTGTCTCCTGCTTTGAGCAGGTGTTGTTTTGAATCCTCCACCCTATTCTCGTCCAGAGCCACAAGGCCGAGATAGATGTTGGCCTTGTGAACTGCGTTCCCGTAGTTCCAGTCGCCGGGATAACTCTTGGCCAAGGTCAGGTATTCGGTGCAAAGTACCTTGACCTCCCCTAGGCTTCCACTGCGGTAAGCCTCCTGAATGAGGTTGTCCAAAGAGTAGAAGCGTTGAACCGCTGGACTTACTTTGCTGCATCCGACTAATAGCATCATTAGCACGATCAAACTCAACGGCCGTCTCATTGTCGTCTCCTCATGCAGTGAACATCTGAACGCGCGGTGTTTCGGTTCTTGCTTCGCTTGCACGTTGCTTGAGGCTGGCTAGCGGTTGATTTACCTGTTCAGTATAGCGGGGCCAATACCACTGGGGTTGTCCGTGCCGGTCCGGCGATCCGAGTCTGAGGGGTAGAATGATGCCGTGAAGCGCTGGCTTACCAAGCTCGTAGTGTTCCTCCTCCTCGGCGCGATTGCCAACGTTGCCGTGGCGTGGGGATGTGCACTTTGGGCACCCGTAGTGTCTAGCGGTCCTAATAGTAGAGGAGAGTATTCGAAGCTTGCGCCGGGAATGCCGTGGCCGAGATCGGTTCCCGCTGATTGGCCATCACTACATTCCGGAAGTTGGGGCGTCGGTTGGGCCATGACTACTGGGACCTTTTATGGAAACATTCCAGAAGATCAGGCAATCGCTGAGGGCCGGCCGAGCCTCTACGGTATTTCTGTCATCCTATTTGGCGTACCCTTTCGAACTCTTGAGTGCCAGTTCCAAATGCAAATTTATGAACCCTACCGTCGCATAGACACGATGATAGCAGCAATCTACTCACCACAAATAATTTCTTCGAGCGGTTCCATGGGCTGTATTCCTCTACGCCCCATCTTCCCCGGCTTTGCAATCAACACTGTTTTCTACACAGTGATTGTGTGGATTCTGTGGTCAAGTCCGTTCACCGCACGCCGAATAATCCGCCGCAAGCGCGGCCACTGCATCAAATGCGGCTACGACCTGCGCGGACATTCCGGGGGTGAAGCGTGTCCGGAATGTGGAGCCGGATGCGATGAAGTTTAAGCACTTACTCTCACATTATGTACTCGCGAGGCGCTTCAACATCGACGAGGTTGAATGCCTAGAACTCATCAACGAGATCGACAAGCGCAAGCCAGTGGCAGCCGCAGCGCCGTCAATAGTGGGTTTTATGGTTTGGTGGGCAGGGATAAACCTGTATGGTCGGGGTACCGATGCGCTGGAGGGAACACAATGGGATATTCTTCCTCTCCTGAGCGACCTCGGATTCGTTGGCTTCATCCTCAGATTCGTGCTCGGATTGGGCGTTCCGATATTGTTGGCCTTCATCTCGGGAGGGGCGCTGCGACGGTTCCTGTTACGGAGGCAATTCCGCTACCACTTGTTCACCCCAGCGTGCTTCTGGTGTGGGTATTCATTGAAGGGGCATGAGCGTGTCAGCAGGTTTATCAGATGCCCCGAGTGTGGAAAGCGCTCCCGTAGGAGTCGTTAGGTCCCGGCTGCCCCGAATGCGGCTGGCAACGGGAAAAGTGATTTTCACCCCGTTACCTTGTCACCCCGTCACCCCGTCACCCCGTCATCCCGTCATCCCGTCATCCGCAAGCCTACGTCCAGATAATGCTTCCATCTCCAGAAATGAACGGCTCATCTCCGTTCTCGTCAACCTCATAGCTTATGGCTCATCCCCCATCGCCACTTCAGAACGGACCAAATCCCAACTTCCGGGGGTCAGAACGCAAGTTGCTGGGGACCAATGCCGTTCTGAACCGCGCAAGCACGTAAACAAATCATCCTGACAACCTTTTCTTTCCTTTTCTTTCCCGTCGTCCGCAGCATGTTACAAGACCGTTACACGGGCGATCTTGCCCCTGGTTTGTGGCCAATGTAATCTTGATGGGCGACGAAGAGCAGCACGCCTGATGTTCGCCGCTCAGAGGCGATGCTGTGAGTTCAGCGGTCGCAACGCGACCGACCTGGCCGGCACGGAGCAAGAACAATGCGAAACACATTAGCACTTCACTTGGTACTTCTGGTTGCACTGCTCTGTTCCTGCTCGAGGCAGATGATCACGAGCCGCGTACTTACGACACAGCCTGACGACAATGCAGAGGAAGCAAGGACTCAGGAAGAAATTGTCCCGGCCTCGAACGAGTTGGCCGGTCGCCCCTCGCCTGAAGCAGCGGTCAATCAGCGACGCGCTCCGGCCACATCGCCCCGACTTCTCCCGGATGTCGTGCTCACGGGCCACACGGAGAAGGTCTGGCACACGGCGTTCAGCCCCGACGGCAGCTCCATCCTCGCCACCTCGTACCACGATTGGACCGCGCGCCTGTGGGACAGCGAGGGGAAGCCGCTCGCCGTTCTCGGGGGTCACAACGCTGGGGTCCGCCACGCGGAGTTCAGCCCCGACGGCAGCCGCATCCTCACTCGTTCGGACGACGCGCGCCTCTACCGGGTGCCTGTGGCGACGACGCAAGCTGAGTGCCGGTGAAGCTGTCGCTAGCGCGACCGAATACATCCCCGAGGGTCGGTACAATATTACAACAGAAAGCAAAGAACAATGCGAAACACATCAGCACTTCAACCCATGAAATCAATCTTCCTCCCCGGCCTCACCCTGCCGCTGAGTATGTGCCTGATCCTCAGTGCGTGCGCGCCGACGCCGCGGCAAACCGATCCACAACTGGCTCAGCCCACCGAAAGCAGCGTTGCGGCTCTGCTCGAGCAGCTCCAGCCAAGCAGCATTGTCGTCGACGGCGACCCGATAGCGACGTCGACGCTGGCCGAGTTGATGCGTGAGCATCAGGTACCCGGTGTCAGTATTGCCGTGATTCGAGATGGCAAGATCGATTGGGCGCGTGGTTTTGGTATCGCGGATGTCGAGACCGGGCGCGCAGTGACGCCGCAGACCTTGTTTCAAGCTTGTTCCATCAGCAAACCGGTCGCGGCGGCAGCAGCGCTTAGTATGGTTCAAGACGGTTTACTCGACCTCGACGAAGACGTCAATGTGAAACTCAAGAGCTGGAAGCTGCCGAAGAACGAATTCACCGATGAGCAGCCGGTGACGCTGCGGCAGCTGCTTTCGCATACGGCCGGGACCACCGTGCATGGCTTTCCGGGGTATACACGCGACGCGATCTTGCCGAGCACGATCGACATCCTCGACGGTCGCGGCAACACCGATCCGGTTCGCGTGGACACGATACCGGGGACCAACTGGCGGTACTCGGGTGGCGGCTACACGATCATTGGTCAACTCATGGAAGATGTCGCCGGCAAGCCGTATCCGGAGATCCTCCGCGAGCGTGTGCTCGAGCCGGCAGGTATGACGCACAGCACGTACGTGCAGCCGCTACCGCTCGCGCGCGAGAACGACGCGGCGACAGCCTATGCCCGTGACGGGTCTCCAATCGAAGGTCGCTACCACAACTACCCGGAGATTGGCGCGGCGGGGCTTTGGACCACGGCTGAAGATCTGGCGCGCTTCGCACTGGCGATTCAACAGTCGCGTGCCGGCAAGCCGGGCAGCCTGCTGTCGTCGCGTCTGGTCGGTGAGATGCTGACGCCGGTTATGAACCACTATGGACTCGGCCTCGGGCTGAGCGAAGACGGTGATCGATTCGGGCATAGCGGTGCCAATAGAGGTTTCCGAACCTATTTGTCGGCTTCTCTCGACGACGGCTGGGGCATCGTCGTCTTGACGAACGGCGATGGCGGACGGCCACTGTGTGAGCTGGTGCCGATGGCGGCCGCGAAGGCATACGGTTGGCCTGCTTTCGAACCGACACGACGCAAACGCGTCGACATCGGAGAAGTCGCGCTCGCGCGGATCGCCGGTACGTACGAGATACTCCCCGAGAGCTCCCACGTAAGGTCACGCATCGCCTTATTCCCGAATATGGGCACGATCGAATTGAAAGCCATGAACGGCCGCTTGATCGCGGACGTGCCAGAAGGCGCCGGGACCGAAGGCCGGGTG
>CBDUST010000315.1:0-4861 GCA_965369945.1 uncultured bacterium
GATCATCGGTGGTGTTCTCGTTGAGAAGGAACTCGATGTATTCCTTGGATGTGGTCTGGTAGTACAACGTCACCACCGCTTGGACCGCACCCTCGGGAAGCGCGAATTGGGTGTCATCCCAATGCTGGGCGTCGTCGTAGGCGTACCCAACCGGTTTAGCTTGAATCGCTTCGAACGCCGCATTCGTAAAACCGATCGGCGGGATGCGATTGTCGAAAATGACTGTGTTATTCAGCACGAAGTGATGCGACACACCCGCAGGTAGACCCGTCAACGCAGCCATGGTCTCGTCCAAGCCGAGTTGGGCCCGATAGACCTTTGTATCGTCGGCGATAAGCACAGCGGTGTCGAAGTCATAGGCGCCGTGTTGTTGGATGAGCTGGTCGGCTTCGTCGTAGAACTTGACATTGATCCACATTCGGCGGCCTTCGGCGTAACCGGTGGGAAGCTTGTGACCGCTGAAATTGATGATCCGGACATTCAGGGCGTCCTCTTGAATGGTTAGCTCCATGTCGGACGCACCATGGAGCATGTCCGCAACTCGCGTCAGAGCGGCGTCGACGATCTCGTCCGTAAGTCCGGTCTCGAAGTCCGGGTAGATATCGCGCACCGCCAGGAGCACCCAGGTATTGCCGCCGTTGAGCGCATGCTGTGGCATGTTGGGGTATTCGTCAAATCCAGGCACGCGACAGCCGTGACTTTGTTGATCCGGCATATGGCAGTCCTGGCATGATTCCAACGGTGTGTCGTCAGGCAAATTGCCGCCGAAGCGTCCGTCATCGATCACCACGCCTCCATCAGCAAACTGACTCTGCTGCCATTCGCTATAGGTGCGCTCGATGGGAAACATTTCGTACTTGTTCATCGTCGGGTGCGCCGCATCGAGCATGTTGGGCACGTACGCGCCGTCTTTGTCACGTGTGAAAATCGGGTTACTCACATCGTGACACGTCGCGCAAAGATCCGACTTTGTATGGAACGGCGATAGGAGGATCGGCGGAGTCTCGCCTCCAAAGATGGGTGGATGCGGATTGAACGGAAGCTGATCCGGGTCAAATGGACCACGACGAGTGTCATTGGGATCGATGATATACCGTGCGGTGCCTGGTTGTTCCGGGAGCAACCCCTCCAGCAGAAGCGCTTCGAGGATTGGAATATCTTCCTTCGGACTCTCACCCTCCACGTATACCGGATCGACGAGGCGGTGACAGAAGTGGCACGTCACACCTTCAAAGTCGACGATGCCATCAAACGCCGAGCCGTCCGTGGGCACGGAACGTCCACCCAGCCAAGCGGCGGGTGCGTGGCAGCGCAGACATAGGTCTCCGCCGAACAGCGCGTCCTGGTTTGCGACCGTCAGCGCCGCATAGAAGATCGGATCGCGTGACGCCTGACCCATCATGCTGCCAACCCAGTTTCGAAACGGCTCCCCCTCAATGTTCAATGGCGGATCGCCTTCGTCGAAGCTCCCATGGCACAGAACACAGTTCATTGACTCTACGATCGGCAGCAACTCCACACCATCCGGATCGGGCTGCGTGCCGGGCATGAAGAAATCATTGAGCGTCGTGTCGACCGGCAGACCGCCCCTGGCTGACGGCCGTGTACTGAACGCAAGCTGAGGAACGACGACGCTAAGCCCCGCTCCAACCACGGCAGCGGCCGCGATCAAGCGACGCTTCCCAACGATGTCATCGATTCTCATTAACCTTCTCCGGCCTCGATCTGAACGGCGCGGCCCTTACGTAGCCGCCATGACCGATTGTTCGCACGCGGACCGGCAACGGATGCTCAAGCGCACGAACGGCCTCCGATCACAGCGGATTGCTAACTCCTAGTAGCTTGCACCATTGTTTGGCACCCGTCAATCATGATCCACCGGGAAGTTCTAGATCGGCCGGGCCGTAAACCGGTCCAAGCCCCATAAGACGCCCTCCTGGGCTGGACAGCCGAACGTCATTTCCCACGTTCCCCAAGTCCTCCAAGCTGCCGATGTCGTGAGGCAGGGTATCGATGATCGGTTGTCGGTACGGTTCGGCAGCTTGATAGAGTTCCAGTCGTTGTCGAATCTGGTCGGCAAGTTGCTGGTTATTCCCTGCCAGAGCGACTTGCCGGGCTTGCTCAGCCACAACAATCGCCTCACCGAATCGACCCAGATTCGCCAGGGCAGCCGCCTGCGTATCTAACGCCTGCGGCACTTGGTTTTTCGTACGCCGGCAGACCTCCATCGCCAATCTCAGCGCCTCATCCGCTTCACGCAAATCATCTTGCGGACATGTAGCGAGCATCCAGGCAAGTCGATCAGCGAGTGTCGCGTCCTCGGGCAGATTCTGTAGACCGACACGCAAGACAGCGATCGCTTCCTCGTAGTGCGCTAACTGCGAAAGGAGTGCCCCCAACCTCTTGTACGGCCGTGAATCGTGCGGACGCAATTCATTCGCTCGCCGAAGGTGCTCAATCGCTAACTCAAACTGCTGGACCCGAGGCAAATCCGTGCCCAGTCCGAGGTGTGCATCGAAGTGCTCGGCACGCAACTGAACCGTCCTTTGGAAGTACCCAACTGCCCCAGCGTAATCTTGGAGACGATGGGCAATGAGCCCCAAGTGATAGATCGCCTCAACATAGTTCGGTTCGAGCGAGAGCGCTCGTTGCAGCGAATCCGCCGCTGCCTCTAGCTCATTTTGCTCCAGAAGCGCTGCGCCGAGTTGAGCGTGAGCCTCAGCCAGAGTCGGTTCGATCCGGATAGCCGTTTCGAAAAGTTCGATCGCCGTATCGACCTCACCGGCTTTCAGAAAGTCGATCCCGCTGTGAAGCGCTTCAATCGCACCAATTCGTGCACGATCCACAGCTCGGGCCAGGGGATCGTCCAACGGCGGCTCTTGATTTCGGTACTCCTGGGCAAGCCCCAGTTCACGCCTCGCCTCGCCTGTGTGGCCTTGATTGCGCAGCGCCTGGCCGAGCACATAGTGCGCCGTGCCGTACTCCGGCGCGATTTGAACTGCCGTTCGTAGATGTTCCACCGCCAACTCGAATTCACCAAGTCGATAGAGAACCTGCCCGGCCCCACAATAGGCCTGCGCGATCTCCGTCGATTGCGAGATCACCAGGCGATATTCATCCAACGCCACCTGGAGACTATCAGCCAATCGATATGCGTCGGCCCGACGCAGCAATGCCGAAAGATCACCAGGCCGTCGGGTGAGGAATTTGGAAAACTCATTCGCTGCATCGACCCATCGGCCGCGTTCCAGAAGCACGAGCCCGAGGTAGTAGCGCCATTGCACGTTCGTCCCCCCACCGCCAACCGCTCGGCGATAGCATTGCTCGGCAAGCGTGTAGAACTCGTAGGCATGGAACAACATGCCCAGCTGACCGTTTGCTTGCTCATCCAACGGCGACTCGTTCACCCGATCAAGAGCCTGTTGGAATTGTTCCTCGACCGCCGGCTCCAGCGATTCGAGTGGAAAATCCGGGATAGGCGGGAGATTGACTTGTTGGGAAGCCTTCTGCGGTTCGACATCGGTCCGATCCGGTGATGATCGCTCCACCCAAACAGCTGTAACGATGCTGATCGCTACCACCGTGGTCAGAACAATCACCAATCGCCCTTGGGAAGTTCCATGACGCGAACTCATGGCATCGCCTCACCCTTCCCCTCCTTGATCTGCACCTGTCGCATCGCCGGCAAATTGGAGAACCATTCCACCAGACCGCTGGGCCACGCTATGACGACAGTCTGTAGACCACGATCATCGCCGAGTCCGAAATGCACACGCAAGTCATTCGCGCTGCAGTAACTACTGTCACTATGGACACGGCGAACCAGCGCCGGCTCGCCCTGCCTGATCAAGCGCACTTCAGCTCCGATCGCATCACGACTTGATTGGGTGCCGACGAGTCGCAACGACAACCATGATCGCTGATTACCAAACTCGTTTCGCAGCAGGCGCAGAGGCCCGTCGCTGTTGGAGACGAGGATGTCGATATCCCCATCGTTGTCGATATCGCCGAACGCAGCTCCTCGCGATGTCTCGATCAGTTCGAAGACCGAACCGGCCCGATCGGAGTTGTCCTCGAAGCCAAAGTCGGGCGGCCCGAGGTTCATAACGATTTGATTGGGGTTCCCGTAGGGGTTGGGGTCGCTTGCCTGCTGCTCAACGATTCTCACCGCTCCGTTTGCCAAGTACAGATCAAGATAGCCGTTGTTATCAAGGTCGGCCCACTCAGCGCCAAACCCTGTGTAGGACCAACTCATCGCTGCCAGTGCAAACTGCTCCGTTCGATCGTCAAAGGAAGCAGCGCCGTCGTTGACCAGCAACGTATTGTGCTCACCGGACAGGTGGGCCAGGAATATATCCGGATCGCCGTCAAGATCGAAGTCACCGGCCGCGACACCCATACCCGCCTCAGCCATGCCGTTTGCGTTGTACGCCGCGCCTGCCAGAAGCGCCATGTCCTGGAACGACCCGTCTTGACGATTGATCCAAAGCTGATTGGCGTTGCCATCATTGGCGACGTAGATATCCGGCCAGCCGTCGCGATTGAAATCGGCGCACACCACGCCAAGCCCGCTGCCGTAGGCAAGATTGATCTCCGCCTCGAGCGTCACGTCGCGGAACGTACCGTCGCCGTTGTTGGCCAGCAACCGATCCGAAACCGGATCGAACGACTGCGGACCGCAGTAATCCCGCCGTCCACCGGAGCTATAGCAAACCTTGTTTTCAACCAGCGAGAAATTGACGTAGTTGGCGACGAACAGATCGACTAGGCCGTCCTTGTTGTAGTCCACGAATGCAGCGCTCGTGCTCCAGCGATCTTCCGCAGGCACCGCGCTGTCCGAAACATCGGTGAACGTGCCGTC
>CBDUST010000316.1:0-4832 GCA_965369945.1 uncultured bacterium
GAGGAAGGCCTTGGTGGAGGCGACGCCGATCTCAGGACCGACGCGCAAGTAAACGCCGGCGTCAGTCTCACGGCTGATGGTTGACCCCACGACATTGACCAAACCCAGCGTCAGCGCACCGCGCTGCTTGCCTTCTTGCAGCGCCGCGATGGTATCGGCCGTCTCGCCGGATTGGCTGATCGCGATGAGCACGGTGCCGTCTTGGATGATCGGATTTCGATAACGGAACTCGCTGGAGAACTCGACCTCGGTGGGGATTTTGGCGAGGTCTTCCATGAGGTACTCGCCGATCATCGCGGCGTGAAAGGCTGTGCCTTGGCCGACGAAGATGATGCGCTTGGCTTTGACGAGCTCGCGTGCGAACTCGGTGATGCCGCCGAGCACGACCTGACCTTCACGCGGGCTTGTTCGTCCCTTGAGGCAAAGCCGCAGCGCTTCCGGTTGCTCGCAGATTTCCTTGAGCATGAAGTGCTCGTAGTCGCCCAAATCGATCTGACCGAGATCGAATTCCAGTTCCTTAATCTGTGGACTGATCGGGACGTTATCGATCGTGGTGGTGCGAAAGGCGTCGCGGGTCAGTCGGGCGACAGTGTAATCTTCGAGGTGGAAGGCTTGTGTAGTGTGCGCGACGATCGCGCTGGAATCGGAAGCGACGATGTACTCGTCCTTACCGACGCCAACCGTCAGCGGGGAGCCTTTGCGAGCGACGACAAGCACGCCCGGCTCCTTCTCACAGATCACAGCAATGGCATAAGCGCCTGTGACTTCGCGTAGGCCGGCTTGCACAGCCGCTTCGAGGTCACCGTCATACAGCTCGCCGATG
This sequence comes from uncultured bacterium, assembly GCA_965369945.1. Taxonomy (GTDB): domain Bacteria; phylum Planctomycetota; class Phycisphaerae; order Phycisphaerales; family SM1A02; genus JADFNO01. The sequence continues at coordinate 824 of CBDUST010000316.1, forward strand.
AGATGAACCAGAACTTCGGTGTCGGTTTCGGATTCGAAGGTGTGGCCGCGGTCTTGGAGGTATTGTCGCAGGACGGTGTAATTTTCGATGATGCCGTTGTGGATGAGAACGATGCCGTGGCCGTTCTTCTGGTCATCGCGGTGGGGGTGAGCGTTTCGTTCGCTGGGTTCGCCGTGAGTCGCCCAGCGTGTGTGGGCCATGCCAAGCGTGCCCTCGAATCCGTCGCATTCTTTGAGCATCTCATCGAGGACGCGCACCCGACCGACGGTCCGGGCGACATGGATCTTGGCGTTCATCACCGCCAACCCGGCCGAGTCGTATCCCCGATATTCCAGCCGCTTCAATCCTTCTAAGAGGATGGGCTTGGCAGATTTGTGTCCGATGTAAGCGATGATCCCACACATACTTAGCGACCTCTCATCGATGCAGCAATCGTCCTACGAGGCTACCGTCCTTGAGGATCGGCATTATCGCCAACTCAGCAAGAACAGCCAGTGGGTCCATGCTGATCAGAGTCCGGAGGCTCCGTTTGCCCAGCACCTACAATCGATCGATGAGCACGCTTTGGGAAGAAGAATCGCGTCGGAGGATCGCCGTGGTTGAGCCGCTGGCGGCGAGAATGCGGCCGCGGCGCCTGGATGAATTCGTTGGTCAGGAGCATTTCCTGGGCGAGGGCAAGCTTCTGCGGCGGATGCTCGATGCTGACGCTCTGACCTCGGTGATCTTCTGGGGCCCACCTGGGACGGGCAAGACCGCCCTGGCGGAAGTCATCGCGGCTCACACCGGCTGTACGTTTGAGCGGGCCCACGCCGCATCCGTCGGCGTGAAAGAGATTCGTCGCATTCTCAGCGAAAGCGAGGGCAGACTTGAGAGGAGCGGTCAGCGGACGATCCTGTTCCTGGACGAGATCCATCGTTTCGCGCGGAACCAGCAGGATGTGCTGCTTTCGGATGTTGAGCGGGGCCTCATCACACTGATCGGAGCAACGACAGAGAATCCGTACTTCGCCGTCAACAGTGCACTGAATAGCCGGTCCAGCATTCTGCGGTTCGAGCCGTTGTGTGAAGCGGATATTGCGACTCTGATCAAGCGGGCTATTGATGATGAGCGGGGCTTTGGAAACCTGCAACTGAAGGTCAAAGCTGAAGCGATCGCACATTGGGTGCGAATCTGTGATGGTGATGCGCGTCGGGCACTGAACGCATTGGAGGTGGCGGTTCTCAGTCAGCGCAGCGGATCGGAGATCGAATCGATCACGATCGATCTGAACTGTGCTGAGGAGTCAATCCAGGCCAAGGCGCTGGTTTACGATGGGACGGGCGATGAGCATTACGACGTAGTCAGCGCGTTCATCAAGTCGATGCGGGGCACGGACCCGGACGCAACTGTCTACTGGCTAGCGCGGATGCTGGAGGCGGGCGAGGATCCGCGGTTCATAGCGAGGCGGATTGCGATCGTCGCCAGTGAAGATATCGGCAACGCCGATCCACAGGCGATTCAGGTCGCGGCCGCGGCGTGGGCGCTTACCGAGCGTCTTGGATTGCCGGAGTGTCAATTCGCGCTAACACAGGCAGCGCTCTACATGGCGACTGCGCCGAAATCGAACGCATCGGCCAAGGCAATCTGGGCGGTAGCGAAGGACGTTCGCGAAGGACGCACTCTTGCTGTACCCAAGCATCTGCGCGACGCGAGTTATCGAGGCGCAAAAGACCTGGGGCATGGACAAAACTACTTGTACCCACACGACTCGACCGATGGGTATGTACTTCAGGAATACCTCGGCATCGATCGGGTTTATTACAAGCCGACGGATCACGGTTTCGAGGCTGAATTGCAACGGCGTCTGAAAAACCTTGCAGCGCGGGGACGGCAAGGGGACGAGGATCAAGCCCCATCGCACCCCGACCATGAGTAGACCGGAAGATCAACAAAAAGCGGATCTCCGCCAGCAGATTCACGCGCAGCTCACGGCGATGAGCGAGGAGCAACGGCACGATGGATCGGTAGCCGCCTGCTCGCGACTGACGGCGCTGGAGGTCTTCCAACACGCCACCGTCGTGATGCTCTATATGCCTCTGAAGTCGGAGGTCGATCTCACCGGCGTGGCGATTCGCTGCTTCGGAACGGGTAAGACCGTCTGTGTTCCGCGCGTTGATTGGAAACGCCGGGATATGGAACCGATGGAAGTCACTTCATTTGACGATCATGTCATGGAGGTCGACGAACACGGCGTTCGTATGCCGCGAGGCGGTGCGCCGATCCCACCAACGCTCCTGGACTTGGTCGTTGTCCCGGGCTTGGCGTTCAGTGCCGATGGACATCGGTTGGGCCGAGGCGGGGGATACTACGATCGGTTTCTCAGCCGGCTACGGCGTGCCGTTACGACGATCGGGCTGGCGTTCGACATTCAGATCGCGGACAAGGTTCCCGTTGAGGCCGATGACGTCTCGGTGGATATCGTGGTCACGGATCGGCGTGTGACCTATGCCCGCGGAACCCGGGCCAAGAGATAGCTTCGATCACACCTGATCCGTTTCTAGGACAATGCCGAGCAAATCCAGGCCAATTCCGGTTTTGCCGGGGCGGTCGATTATCCGATAAAAGTAAGTGGCGATCATCGCTTCAGGAGGATGGCATGGTATTGCAAAGCCAATCGAGGCGGCCGCTGGCGCGAACATCCCACATGTATCGCCGAGGCCGCGACAAGAGAATCTGGCCCGCGGTAATTGCCGTGGCAGTCTTGGCAACGGCAGGGTTTGTGCTCCTCAAGCTCTGGCCTGGACAAACGACCGACGAGGAGTCGGCGGACTTGGGGCAAGTCGCCGGAGGACAGGAGATTCCCGAAGGTTCCGGCGTTGTGCGAGGAACCTCTGCGGTGGTAAGGATCGAATCGCTCGATATTGCAGGCAAGGAGAAGGTCCAGATCGAACCTCCGACGCTGACACAGACTGAGTCGAGCAGCAAACGCACTAGAACGCCTATTCAGCTCGCACTCGGGACGGATGAAGGGGATTCGCGAGGCTCCCCAGACAAGTCCCCAACGCCGCCGCTGGCGAAATTCAATCCGCCGTCCAACCCCGACCGGGCGCGGGCTCAGGGTCGAGTCGAATCCGGACTTGATCTTCTGGCCCGGAATCAGCCGCTGGAGGCTCGACGTTCGCTGAGCCGGGCACTTCTATCCGGCTCACTGGATGAATTTGAATCCGATCGGACGCGCGAAAAGTTGCGGATCCTGAACCAACGGCTGGTTTTCAGCCCGGAGATCATCGAGAACGATCCGTTTGCCCGATCCTACGTGGTCCAGCCCAACGAGATGCTCTCCAAGATCGTGAGGGACCAGGGCCTGGCCGTCGATTGGCGGTTCATCTTGCGTATCAACGGCATACGGGAGGCGAGGCATGTCCGAGCCGGGCAGCGCCTGAAATTGATCAGCGGTCCGTTCCACGCCGTCATAGATAAGTCTGAGTTTCGGATGGATTTGTATATGGGCGGCGCACCTGACCTCGTCTACGTGGCAAGTTATCCCGTCGGATTGGGTGAGTTCAATTCGACTCCGACCGGGGTGTTTGAAGTGCGGACGAACTCCAAGCTGATCAATCCGGAATGGAGGAATCCTTATACGCGAGAACTCTTCGCGAGCAACGATCCACAGAATCCGATTGGAGAGCGCTGGATCGGCCTGCAAGGGATCGAGGAGCATAATCGCGATTTCAGTGGATATGGAATCCACGGCACGATCGAGCCGGAGTCGATAGGCCGCCAATCTTCAATGGGTTGCATTCGAATGAGGCCGGAGGACGTGGAGATCGTGTACGAGCTGCTGGTTGAGCGAGCGAGCACGATCGAGATCCAGCCGTAGGGCTCGTTCGTTCCGCGACGCGATGCGGCTAGAGCAGTTTCACTGGAGATGTAGCGGCTGCGTGCTTTAGTCATCTCAGGCCACGATGAATTCATCGGTCCCAACGGGTCGATCGGCGCGACTCCGGTGGCACGGGCATCCTGCCCGTGC
>CBDUST010000317.1:0-4831 GCA_965369945.1 uncultured bacterium
CCCAAGTTCGCCATCGCGCCAACCAGCACAAAAACAAGCACCTTCTTCTGCCAACGCTTCATAGACAAACGATATCGGATCGCGGTGGACACCGGCCGAAGACTCGATTTGCCCCAGTCTATTGATTCCACAAGCGAATCTTTGGCCTCAATTACGCCCTTGAGTCGAACAGAGTCCAAAGCGGCTCATCGGTATTGGACGCGGGCTGAGGGTACGACCGCCTCGCTCGGTGTGGGGTACAAACGCCCACGTGCAATTCCGTAGTCAACAGTCGTCTGCTGAAAGGATTCAAATGCCGACTCAATTCCTCTCCTCGCCGCGCGACGTCCGACCACAGCTCAAGCGACTCATCGACGCCTCCGAGCGGATCGATATCTTCGTCGCCTCATTCGACGATGAGAAATTGGCGCAGCTCCTTTCTCGGGCCGCCAAACGTGGCGTCGTGGTCAACCTCACCACGAATCTCGAAACCGGCACGTCGCCGCAAGCGATACAAACGCTGCTCAAGGCAGGCGCCAAGGTCAGTACGTTCGGTCCCAAGAAGTTCGGCAAGCGCGACATCGAGCGGTTTCATCCCAAGGTATATCTGTTTGATAACGAGAAGACCTGGTGGACCGGCGCCATTGTGGGCAGCTTCGACGCAACAGATCAAGCGCTGTCTGCAAATCTCGAAGCCGCTGTGCTGTGCGAGTCGAAGACGTTCGACGGCTCGGACGACGCCGGCGAGACGATCCTCGACCTACTTGATTGGTCGGAGTGTGTCAACCACACGCCTGTGAACGAGGCGATGCTCAAAACGCACCGGCAACGGTACGAAGAATACGCCAAAACAATACGCAAGACCGGCAAACGGACCGGGCAGATGATCGAAGCCAAGCCGACCGTTGGAGGCTTCGCATCGCCATTGAGTTGGCAGCAGATTCGTCAATGCGCCTGGGGCACGTATTGGAATGCGCTGCTGGAGACACAGGAACGACGAGCCGAGCAAACCAAGCAATCGCTTACCGGCGCCAAGGGTTGGTTGACCGGGATCAACTTTGCGTCCGCCGCATTCCATGCGGGTCCGCAGCGATGGTCCGATCCGGCAACTTGTGGCGACCTGTTCGGAACGAGAAAGCCCTCAGCATGGCTCGGTTGCCTCGCCGGACCCAAGTTCCGCGCCTTCATACGCGACGACCGCGCCTTTGCCGCAACGGTCTATCGCGCAATCCAACGCTGCGTTGATGACCCCACGTCCGGCACGCTCCGCCACGCGTTGTCGCCATTGTTGGTGCGAGACGGCGTTGCCATCACCGACCTCTCGCGACTCCTGGCCAGCGCCGCTCCCGATCGCTTCGTCAGCATTGTCAACCAGCCCGTGCAGCATCGCCTCGCCGATATCGTCGGCTTCGATCTCACTGAGGAGAAGCGCGACCGCTTCGATCACCTCATCCGCTACGCCGACGCTATCGAGCAGATCCACAAGTACCCGTGGGTCTCGGCGCCGTCTGCCGAACGATCGTCCGAGCATGCCGACGAACCGGATGCCTGGTCCAAGCGCGTCGCACTACTCGGCTGTTTTGTGGCGTAAACGAGAGGGGATTCATCCGGCTCGGGATAGACGGCGAAGATGTTGGCGCTGTACGATGGCGCTGATCTGCTGTAATCCCTTGCACAGCGTGTCGTCGGTCAACTTGTCATCAACGCAATGTAACCCGTAGCGGATTCGGCCCGCGCTCAGTTCTCGAACGCTCTCGATGCGACCCTGGCCGCTGAACTTCTCGTCCCCAAAGCGCACGATCGCATCGACGATCGCACCGACCTTGTGCTGCTTGGCTGCAGTTACAGCGAACCCCGTCGGGCTGACATCAAGCACCGCGCAGTTCTCTTCGTCGCCAAATGTTGCAGACACCTCGGCCATCACCGTCGACACGCGATAGCACTTGCGGCTCTCCGCCGATACGGGTTTGTCCGTGAACTGAAACACAAAGCTGATGCCGGACTCTGTGTGTGATAGAGCGCTCGTGCACGCAGGCTGACGCACAAACTCGCCTCTCAGCTCATAGAAGATAGAGACGTTCTGACCGCTTTCTAGCGGCACATCGTCTTCTTTCAGTCGAGCTGTATACGAAGATTCCACGACCTCTTCCACCAGCGCTGCGTGAAGGATGCGCCTTTTGGATTCGTCGGGAATCTGTACAAAAAACCCCATGCCGCGAGTGCTGCTGAGCATGCTCGGTTTCCTTGCCCTTGGCGCGATGACTCGCCCCGGTTCGCGTCTTTCAAGATATCGGCCGATTGGAACGACGAAAACAACTCCATCTCGCCTGGCAGAACCGACATTTGAGGCGAATTCGACGACGGCGACCAACGATTGAAGGTTATGGGACGACGGACACATCGAAGCGTTGTTCGCAGGTGACGGTGTCGGGCCTGAAACTCAAACGCGCGGAACGTCACCCATCAGGCGCGCTTCACGGCGTCGCCTGCATGGGATTGTTTGCATCCTCTTCCCCCGCTAGATTCACTCGCGACTACCAGGCTTGGGGCTTGGCTTACACGTTCACAACACTGACCCGCAGCGTACGGATTTATCCGGCCAGCAGACGCGGCGGTAACGCAATCAGTCCTCGATTGCTTCCTGAAGTCGTAAGAGATGCTGCCTCACCGCCCGACGCACATTCTCGTCGTCACTTTCCGCGAATCCACGGAGAAGCTCCTGATGAGGTCTCAGCGATTCTGTAGAGAGTCGTCTATCGAGCAGCCACGCAGCGAAAAAACGCACATCTGAAGATTCGTCATTCAACCCCTGGAGTGCGAATTCAAGATCAAAGGCCTCATCAAACTGATCCATCGTGACCAGTGACTCCATCGCTTCTTCTCGCAAGACGGATTCAGTACTCAAAAACGCCTCTCGCATGAACTCATAGGCTCGTGTTCGCTGTGACTCAAATTTGCAGATAGCACGCAGCGCCTGTGCTTGAACTCGCACTTGTGAGTCTGAGCGATAGACGTCCACAAGCGTCTCAAATATCTCGGTCGGCTCCTCGCCGTACTGTGCCATAGAGCCAAGCGCGGCCGCGGCATGTTCACGAACTTCCCAATCGTCACCCGTGAGTGCTTCAACAAGTAGCGGGACGGGAGCTGAGCTGGAGTGGCCCAGCACCCACAAGCCTGAAATGGCCCCTATGCGCACTCGCGTGATCGGATCGTTCAGCAATGGGCGAATGGACTCCAATGCTATTTCCGGTGACCGCGCATCAGCGCAATATATCGCAGCCGTCCTTCGGATACCCGGATCGGCATCTTGAAGAAACGACAGATTTGCGTGAAAGAATCTATCCGCATCGTCACCAACGATGTTGGTGGATGCGCGATACAGCCATTCCAAGAGCAGCTGACGATCCAAGACATCAGGATCGCCCTTCTTCAAATCCACACATGTATTGCCAACAAGCCGCCATTGCCACTGATAGAGAACTTCATAGTCAGTTACCACCATGCCGGTGACGACCATCCCTGTGCGTCTGTCCAACTCCGCAAAGAAAACCTGATTGTCCTCCAAGCGAAGGCAAAGTATCAGTGCCGTCGTCGGCAGCACTGACACCCAACCATCCTGCTGAACCTTGGGCTGAATCCACAGAAGACCTGCAGCGAGGAAAACAACCAGGCACAAACACATGCCCTTCCACCGCCTTCTGGTTTTCAAGAGATCGGCTGCGCGCTTGGCATCATTGCCGCACTCGGGACAGCGCAGACTGTCAGCAACGGACATATCATACCAGCACTTCGGACAGCGGCGGCGTCCCTTCGATCGATCGCGTAGTAGCGAGCAATAGAGCAGCCATAGACCGAGCAAGCCAACCACTGCTCCGCCGATCCACCAAAGCCATACTGTCCACCAATAGCCGGTCATTCGAGGTCATTATCCGCCGATTGGTACGTAAGTCAAAGTGGCTGGACGTACTGTTCGCTCTTCCCTTTGCCCATTCCCTTACATTGCAAGGTCACCCAATCAGTTTCGGCACTCAATAACGAGTGGATGATTGGCAATGACGTTGACGATCGCGCTGAAGATTAGGAACACAACGAGCTTGGTAAGGCGGCGCTTCACGGCATCATTCTACGCCGCCCCAGTGACGAGATAACCGACCAAGATGTGCAGAATGAGTGCTAGCAAGAATGCGCAGGAAAGAGTTAGAAGTTGGATGGTGATAAGGGCTGACCATCGGCTACGAAGGTAGAGACGACCAACCCACCTTGCGCCGCTACGTGGAGACAGAGATGCGATGACCCCCGGCACAAAGGAGCCAGGGCCAAGTAGTAAGAAGAGGATGAATCCTCCGCTTGCTAGGAAAGGGCGGCCGCTCAAGAGGCCATAGCAGCCAAGGATAGGCGGTACTAAGAACAGGGAACCAAAGGCAAGGTGGCGGAGCCTCAGTTTGTCAGGCGCGTGGCGATCTAAACTGGCGGCATCAACTCTGCGAAACATCGAGACTCCATGTTCCCCGCTTCCGCTCGCCAATGGGCGCTACAGGACTCGAACCTGTGACCCCCGCCACGTAACGGCGGTGCTCTAGCCAACTGAGCTAAGCGCCCCCAAGTGCATCAGGTCCATGCCCCAGGCATGTACCCAACTCCGTCATCCTAGATCGACTGAACTGCCCGTCAATCTGCAAACGACCACAGCCTGCCGACTCTATTTGTCTTCCCGGTCAACCGCCTTGACCGCACCAACCTTCAGCAGCGCCTCCAACATGTTTGCGGCTCCGCCATGTTCGATAATACGACCGTTGTCGATGCGATCGATATTCACGCCCGTGATTTCAACAGGCTTGCCTGTTGGCTTGAT
>CBDUST010000318.1:0-4808 GCA_965369945.1 uncultured bacterium
CCGGTACCCCGGCAGGCCCAAGGCCTGCCCTACCACCAGAACCACACCCCCAATGCTGCATACATGGCTCTACTAGGTCACGAGTTTGATCAGCCAGACGACAACAGTCGCCAGACCGATTACTGTGAGAACTCCCAATAGCACGAATCCGAGTAAGAATGCGAGCCCAATTGGATCGCGCGTATCTTCGCTTCTATAACTGAGTGGATTCTCATCCCTACCGAACCACTGAAAGCCAACATCCGATTCGTCACTCAACAAATAGTCGATATCAACCGTAACCTCCGTGGTTCCCGCGCCGTCACGCTCGGTTTGCGCGAGTCCCCCCTTCAGGAACTCGATGCCAAACCGCAAGAAACCGCAGTCGTTGGCAATAAACCTGCTCTCATCAGGACCACCGCCAACTTGTTCAAGTCTAATGCGAGCGGCTTCGCGCGGTACAAGATCATCCAATTGATCGACAAGTCTCTTTATGCCGTCTGTGTCTATAGCCATAAATGCACAACCTCGCTGCAAGGGACTTTGACCTCCCAGACTACCAGGACACGCTGGAGTTCATCGTAGCGACAACGGTTTAGCGTAGTCGGTAGGGCAGGCTTTGAGCCTGCCGCCGTGTGGAACATCGTCCCCGGTACTCCGGCAGGCCCAAGGCCTGCCCTACCGCCTGGCCCCGGCAGGCCAAAGGCCTGCCCTACCACCTGGCCCCGGCAGGCCCAAGGCCTGCCCTACCAATTAGGCGCTGCGTCCTGCGGCTGCCGTCTTGCGATAGCGATCCGCGCGTTTGCGTTGCGACTCGCTCAGCAGCTTCTTGCGAAGTCGAATCGACTCCGGGGTAATCTCGACCAGCTCATCGGACTCGATATATTCCAACGCAGCTTCCAGCGAAATTGTCCGCGGCGCCTTGAGCACCACCGTCGCTTCCTTGGTTGATTCACGAACATTGGTAAACGCCTTGCCCTTGGCGACATTCACGCCCAGGTCGTTCTCTCGACTGTTGTCGCCGACGATTTGCCCTTCATAAATCGGATCCTGCGGCTTGACAAACATCACACCGCGCTCCGACAAATTCAGCAATGCATAGGTCGTCGCTGCGCCCGTTTCGGTCGCCACCATCACGCCGTTGGCCCGATGTTGATCGATCTTGCGCAAAGCTGCGTAGCGTTGAAAGCTGTGATACATAACAGCTTGCCCGGCGGTCGCGGTGAGCATTCTGCTTCGCAAGCCGATCAGTCCACGGGCTGGGATTTCACACTCCACGTGCATCCGGTCGCCACGCGGGTCCAGTGATTGAATCTCGCCGCCGCGCGAGCCTAACAGTTCGAGCACCGGCCCAACGTTATCTTGATTCACGTCAACGGTAAGCAACTCGATCGGCTCACAGCGCAAGCCGTCGATATCTTTTTCGATGACCTCGGGTCGGCCGACGGATAGTTCGTATCCCTCGCGGCGCATATTTTCCAGCAGAATTCCCAGGTGCAGTAAACCTCTCCCTGAGACGCGGAATTCCTCAGATGTAGAGCCAGGCTCAACACGAAGCGCCAGGTTTGACCGGAGTTCACGATCAAGCCGCTCGGATAATTGCCTGGAGGTAACGTATTTGCCTTCTCTACCTGAGAAAGGCGAATCGTTGATTCTAAAGAGCATGTGCAGCGTCGGCTCATCCACCGAAACACGCGCAATAGGGTTAGGCACGTCGGGACATGCGATCGTGTCGCCAATCTCAAAATCACCTAGCCCTTCAACTGCGCACAGGTCACCCACTTGAACGACATCCGTAGGCGTTCGCCCCAAATCCTCGAAGCGATAGAGTTTTTGCACCCTTGTCAGGCGATTCGTCCCATCCGCTTGACATATATTGACCGCTTGGCCTGAGCTGATCGCACCGGCGAAGACCCGGCCGATCGCGATTCGCCCCACGTAGGATGAATAGTCCTGCGTGGTAATCAACACTTGAAGCGGCACATCGGAATATCCCACCGGTGCAGGAAGATGCTTTGTAATAGCGTGAAGCAACGGCTGAATGTTATCGGTTGGTTTATTCACATCCTCGGAGGCCCAACCATCTCGGCCGGATGCGTAAATCACCGGAAAATCCAGTCGCTCATCGCTGGCTTCCAGCGCAACCAATAAGTCAAAGACCTCGGTAATCACTTCATCAGGTCGAGCATCAGGGCGATCGCATTTATTGACAACCACGATCAGAGGATGGTCAAGCTCTAGAGCTTTACTGAGCACAAACCGCGTTTGCGGCATCGCGCCTTCAAACGCATCAACGAGCAACAGCACGCCATCCGCCATCTTGAGCACGCGCTCGACCTCACCTCCAAAATCCGCGTGGCCCGGCGTATCGATCAGGTTGATTCGGAACGTCTCGCCTGCGTGGTCGCCATTGGTGGGACGAAAAGTGATGGCACAATTCTTGGAGAAGATCGTGATGCCGCGCTCGCGCTCCAAGGGATCGGAATCGAGCACGCACTCAGTTGCTTCCCTTCGATCATCAAGCGAGCCGCAACAGGCAAGCAGTGCGTCTACAAGCGTGGTCTTGCCATGATCGACGTGAGCAATGATCGCCACGTTCCGCAGGTTTGGGTCGGCTGGGTGAAGCATGAAGCGGAGATCATAGCGCCTATGGCGGACGACGCCATACGCACGTTGCAATTACGTTTGGTACTGGTCGCAGGCGAGGGTATCTCCTACGGTTGACACCTGCCCGAACCCAACTCGGCGCCGGGCGGATGACCGAAGACCACAGCCTGGAGTCACTGACGCCGCTTCGCAAGATCCATGCCGACCCTTGACATCAACAAGAAACGCCTGACGCGCATCACCTGCTCGCAACACATCACGCCCTACCTGCGACAAGAGGTTGCCGCACTCGGATTCGAGATTCAAGATGAAGACTTCGCGGGGGTGCACATCGGCGCGACATTACCCGACTGCATGCGCCTGAATCTGCATCTGCGTACAGCCCTGCATGTGATGTGGCTCCTGAAACGCTTCCGCTGCCCTTCACCCAAAGCGTTGTATACGCACGTGGCATCTTTTGCGTGGGAAGAGCTGATCCCCAACGATTCGTTCTTCACCGTGACCTCGAACGTCGATCATCCCAAGATCACCAACTCGATGTATCCGAATCTGGTGTTGAAAGATGCGATTGTTGATCGCATACAGAAACGCACCGGCGCTCGACCGGACAGTGGATCGGACCGGTCGAAGATTGTGATTCACCTGTACTGGAAAGATGATCGGGCGTGGATCTATCTGAACACGAACGGCCGAAGGCTTGCCAATCGCGGCTACCGCAAGATGCCGCACTCCGCGCCGATGCAAGAAACACTCGCAGCAGCTGTACTCATGGCCGCGGGCTATGACGGCACGATGCCGTTGGTGAATCCCATGTGTGGTAGCGGTACGCTCGCCATCGAAGCTGCGCTCATCGCCACAGGTCGAGCGCCAGGGCTTTTGAGAACACAGTACGGCGTAATGCACACGAAACTGCACGACGAGGACGCCTGGCGGACAATCCGTCACGAAGCGCGCAAGCAGAGCCGATCGCAACCGCCTCCGCCGATCATGGCATCGGATATCGATCCATACGCGCTGGTTGCCGCTCGAAAAAACGCTCAGACGGCCGGCGTCGAGCAACTCATCGAGTTTGTCGAGTGCGATTTCGCCAAGACACCTCTGCCGGACCAGCCGGGAATCGTCATACTCAATCCCGAATACGGCGAGCGGCTGGGCGAGATGGAATCGCTTGAGCCAACGTATGCCCGACTCGGCGATTTCTTCAAACAATCGTGCCCAGGCTGGAAAGGCTACGTCTTCACCGGCAATCGCGAGCTAAGCAAGCGCATCGGCTTGCGCGCCAACCGACGGATTCCATTCATGAATGCAAAGATCGAGTGTCGGCTGCTAGAGTACGAGCTGTATCAAGGCTCGCTGGAACGTTGAGCGAGTTTGCGGAGCCCGCCCGTACGATACAATCCAACCCTAATAGTAGAATGCGTGAGAAATGCTCAGCGACCAAATGGATTCGACCATGGCTTTTCGACACCTGCCGTTCATGGGCGTAATCCGCGTCAACGTGCAGGCGATGGAGGTCGGCTTCCGCATGGGCGACCCGGATTGGATCAATCTGGGTCAAGGTCAGCCGGAGGTTGGCGAATTGGACGGAGCGCCACCGCGTCCACAGCAGATCGTTTTGGAGCCGGAGGATCACGCCTACGGCGCGGTTGAAGGCATTGACGAACTGCGCGAGGCCGTGGCGGCGCATTACAACCGCCTGTTTCGTCAAGGCCATGCGTCGCAATACTCTGCGAACAATGTCGCGATATCAGCAGGTGGCCGCCTGGCGCTCTCGCGCTGTGGTGCAGCCCTGAGTAACGTGCGCCTCGGATATTTCACGCCCGACTACACCGCGTACGAAGATTTGATGACGACGTTTCAGCGGCTCGACCCTACGTTGATCGAACTATCCGCGGAGGATGGATTCCGGATTGACCCTGAAGAATTGGATGAGCGCATCGGCCGGGACAATATCGGTGCGCTTCTGACCAGTAATCCGTGCAACCCCACCGGGATGATTATTCAAGGTGATGAATTGAGCGCATGGGTTCGGATGGCGCGAACTCGCTCCTGCACACTGCTGATGGATGAGTTCTATTCCCATTACAACTACACGCCCGGCGCAACCGGGCCGGTCAGTAGCGCTGCGTTTGTTGAGGATGTAGATCGTGATCCGGTGGTGATCTTTGATGGACTGACGAAGTGTTTTCGGTATCCGGGTTGGCGCGTCGGTTGGGTGGTCG
>CBDUST010000319.1:0-4807 GCA_965369945.1 uncultured bacterium
GGATTGATCCCGTCGAATTCGTTGCTTGGTGCAAGGCGTGCCGGGTCGATCCGGCCGAGGCGATCGGCGCAATCGGGTAGCTACGCGGGCTTGCCCTCATATTCATAAAGGAGAGTTGGCAAGTCTCCATCACCGCTGCCCGCGCGCCGCTTGAGCGTGAACCGATCTCTATCCTACACCTGCCGTGCGTTCAATCTGACGCGACAGGAATAGGGCTTATCGAGCGACAGATTGATTGCTGGCCATCCGGTCGGTCGCCACGGTCGCGGTTGGGCGGATCTAGCGTGATCCTTATATAATGGTAACATCGTGATCCAGCGCAGCTCGCCGCACGGCTTCGCTGACGCAGGCCTCACGACGCATGGCGGCGCATCGCCTTACAGCACTACGATCCCCCTTTCCCCCTCGGTCGGTCGCTTCACCGCGACTGGCCGGGGTTTCTTCAGGGCGAGGGCAAAAGCCCACCGAGCGATTCGATGGTCGATAGTGGGGTTGCGCGATCGTTACGAGGTGGCACCCAGTCCTTGTGAGAATGTCAGTCAAGCGTGATTGGCAACGATCTCGACGCGCTGCCTGCTGCTAACTTGCTATGACCTTGTGGTTTAGGCTTCGGTGACATGCCTGCGAGCTGCCGGTTCCGGGATTCACACCCTTTACCCACGAAGCTGGGAAACCTAGCGAAACGACGCTGGGGGGCCCCTTCGCCTGGCCAGGCATTCATATGAAATTTCAGACGAAGTGCTTGCATCCTATTAGGATTGCCGATAGTCTGCAATCCAACCCCATGCGTGCGGTATGGGATGGAGAGGACAGCCCGCTTGTGAAACTCGGCCGGGAAATCTCTTCCCCGGAGGATGTTGCGAGCTATTTATGCGCTGTCCGGCCGTCCAATAGCTTAAAGAACAACACGATCGGCCGCGTCCTTTGGGGGGGTGGACGGGGGGAGCCCCGTCCGCGCCAACAAGGTGCTTCGGCCGACGAAATCTTCGACAAACTGACAATACGAAGCGCGGACAGCTTTTGTGGTGGTGGGCGATCGCGTGCGCATCATCCCGAACTTCCGTTTGCGCGCCAAGGAGTCATCGCATGAACGGTGTGGATGGAATGCGCTGCACGCTCGTGGATGGGTCGCGCCGAACGTTGGTACATAGATCGCGCCGAAGGCTTTCGCCTTCGGCGTGTTTTTTGTTTTTGCCGTTGGCAATTTGCGGTATCGTCAAGGCCGATCCTAGGGGCGATCCGCCGCCGGTGGTGGTGGATTCGATCGAACCGGTTGAGATAGTTCAGGGGCAGGTGCCTCAGCCGGAGATCCAGGTCTTCGGCTCGAACTTCATCGAGGGACTTCCCAACGAGACGAATCGGCCGACGGTGACGCTTCGACAGCCGGGTAAGGGTGGCGCTGAATTTAGCGCCTTGGCGTGGGTGAATTTCTCGGGCACGGTCGCCACGGTGACGCCCGACATGATGAACCTCCTTCAAGCCCCACTGGGGGTGTACGACGTGATCGTGACCCGTCCCACAGACGGCGCCTCGGGCACCCTCGAAGGGGCGTTTACTGTCACGGACGGCCAGCCCGATCTGGGGGAGATCGCGTTTGTGACGCGCAGTGTGTGGGGGGGGCTGGTCAACGATGTGGAAGTGGTCGGGGACCTGGCCTATGCCGCGATCGGCCGCAGGCTGGTGATTCTGAACGTCGCTGACCCGGCGAACCCCTTCGAAGTCGGGTCGATGACGATCATGCCGGGCGTGGAAGGGGTGGCCGTGCGTGATGGGTACGCGTTCCTCGGTGCTCGCACGCCATATCAGTTTGCTGTGGTGGACATATCTAATCCGGCAAATCCCGTCCTGGTGTCGGCGGGTGCTGGCGAGCAGTTCTCCCATGATGTCGAGTTGTATGGAGACTTCGCGTATGTGCGCGCCACCGGTGGCCAGGTCGAGGTATTCGACATCACAGACCCACAACAACTCGCGCCCATGGGTGGTGTTCCCATCGGGAGCGACGTCGCTGCGCTGAGCATCGTCGGTGATCGTCTTTACGTCGGAACGGGCGTCACATGCTGTGTGGCGGACTTGAGTATCTGGGACTTGGCCACTGACCCGCTCAACCCCGTCCTTCTGAGCACGATCGAGAACGTGGGGAAGGAAACTCTATCGCTTGACGTTGAGGGTAACTACGTTGTGTGGACACTGCGGCACGAGGGGGAGCCGGCTTGGTTTTCACTGCAGGTCGTGAACGTCTCCAACCCGAGCGCTCCGGAAATCGTGGGCAGCTACAACAACGGCTCGGGCGCTGGTGCCGGACTGGTCGACGTAAACCTCTCCGGCGGTTACGCCTACGTCGCCAATAGCTCCTCGCCTCAGTACTGGGCGTTCGCTGAGGGGCTCATCGTCTTTGATATCGCGACGAACCCAACCAACCCCACACCCGTTGCCACCTTCAAGACGCACGGCGACGTCACGGGTATCGACATCTTCGGCGATCGTGCCTACCTGCACGATGCAGGAGAAGGGGTCATCATCCTCGACATCTCAACGCTGACTAAGCCCGTTCGCCTGGGCAACTACCACTCGCCGGCCGCGTTGCGTCAAATGGACAAGGTCGGCGACTTGCTGTACGTGGCCGATGCATGGAACGGCTTCACCGTATTGGACGTCTCCGACGCAACGCAACCGGAGGTGGTCAGCGTGTATCTGGCTGAGCATGTCGAGGCGTTTGATTCGTGCGCGGACATGTCTTATCCCCTGGGCATCGATGCGTACGGGATCGACATCAAGAACGACACGGTGTACCTCGGAGCTGGGCATCTGGGGCTTGAAGTCATCGACGTGTCCGACCCGGCCAGCCCCGTCTTCCTCGGGGCGTTGCGGATCGACCAGCTTCCTCCGCCCGCGGTGGCGGCGTCAAAGTTCGTTGGCGTGCGCGTGTGGGACGACGTGGCTTCTATTGGCTTCGAGGCCCGCGTTTGCACCTCTGTCTATGGCATCTTCCTGAACCTGGACGTTTCTGATCCTGCGAACATCTTCGAGGTCGGCCGCGTGTCGCACGGGGTCAAGCGCGCCACGAGAATCGAGTTCAACGAATCGGGGATCGCCTTCCTTGGCCGAGGGTACAGCGGCTCTGATGGAAACAACGATCTCGTCATCGACACGAGCATCCCGGCCAGTCCCACCATCATCTATGACGGTGTTGTCCCCGCGGTCGTCGATGTGGCCCTTTCGGGCGATGTGCTCTATGTGGCCAGCGATCATCGCGGCGGCGAGCCTCAGCCCGGCCTCTACATCCAGGATGTTTCCAACCCGTCAAGCCCGCAACTCTTGAACTATATCAACAACAGCGTACCGCTGGGTGATGGCGTTGAGCTGAATCTGGCCTACAGCGTAGTTTCGCAGGGTCAACGCCTCTACCTCATCGGCCGGGGATGCACGCCGGTCGGTGGGTGTGGTGTCCAGGCGGTCTATCTGCTTGATCTTGCCGGTGATCCAGGTGCCCCCGTCCTGCTCGACGCTCTGCCCCACGTTGGCGGCAGCGAGAGCAGTCTCTTCGTCGACGAGCCGTTCGTCTATGCGACCAACAAGTTTGACGGTCCCAACGACCCAGGGATCGGGCTAGTGGTCATGGAGGTGTTGGGTCTGAATCCCGTAACTACAACCACACCCGACTCGTTCAGTGCGTTCCGCGGATTCTATCTTTCCGGAGATCTCGTCGACCTTCTGGAATCGGATGACAGCGATCTGTGTTATGAACCGGGCATCGTACTCAATCCAACCGAAGCTCCGATCACGTTGGACTTCATCGGATCGTTGCCAAACGATTCTCCAGCTTCGCTCGACGTGACGATCGAATCGTCGGCGAACACCGTCGGCTTGGAACTCACAGTCTCATTCTGGAACTTCAACACGAATTCGTGGGATGTTGTCGGTACGGCAACGCAATCGCTCAACGCCGATACGGTCAGGACGTTTGCCGGCAATCCGGCGGATCATGTAGAGGCGGGTACTGGCGAAGTGAGGACTCGATACGAAGTTCGTGTCGTGAGCTTTATATTCCTTTTCCCATGGCTGGATTGCGTTGATCATGTATTCTGGACGTCAACTAACTAGCAACTCGATCAACCGAGATCAAGGTTCTTCACCGGGTGCCAAATTGGCACCCCGACAGGTTCCAGAACAAGGGTCCGGCAAGATCGCCCGACGTGAACGACTCGGCGGACTCCTCAATCATGACTATCGAGAAGTGGCATGAGGGTTTGGCTGAATGATGAAACACGACGGGATTGGAACCACAGATACACACAGATAGACACAGATGAAATCAGAACACTGTGTAACACCGCGTCCAGATGGTCGCGCGGAAGACAAGGAATCATGAAGTGAAGACGTCACACCGCAGCATGCATTTTGAGCGCGGATCGTCGCATCCTGCGTTGTTAATCCTCGTTGCTGCCGCCCTGGCCATCGCCTCGGAGGCAGGCATCGTCAAGGCAGACGTCCTGTATGACCGTACCGATATGACGGACAACCAGACTTGGAACCAAGTGTATACAAGTTCCATTACCCTCTTTAACGGGGGATGGGACAGGCAGCTAGCTGATGATTTTGAGTTGCTTGAATCTTATACCATCACCAGTGTGACGGCTGACATGAAAGACAATTTGCCCGCTGACATTCCGGCTGATGGTTTCCTCATAGAGATATTCTCCGTTAGCGACGAGTGCATCGGCGGCCCTGGAGGACCGTGCCCGTCGGAGGTCCCGTCTGTCGCAGCATTCTTCAGTTCGTATGTCGCAACTCAATTGCTTGAAATCGG
>CBDUST010000320.1:0-4807 GCA_965369945.1 uncultured bacterium
CGGGCAGGATGCCCATGCCACCGAACGCGATACGCGTTGAGTTGGAGTGCTCTAGTCATTCTCTCAAGTGATACCTGCTCCAATGCGATCCTATCATCGCATCCGGTACCTCCTGATTCCCTCAATCCCTTCGTGCCTCTGTGCTTTCGTCCCTTCTTCATCATGCTTGTCGATCGCGCAAAGATATTCGTTCGAGCTGGTAAGGGTGGCGCCGGTTGCATGAGCTTCCGGCGCGAGAAGTTCATCCCCAAGGGCGGACCGGACGGTGGCAATGGGGGAAACGGCGGTGACGTCGTGCTTGTAAGTGATCAGTCGCTTGACTCGCTTCTCAGTGTCGCGACCTCGCCTCACTTTCGAGCCGGCAACGGGCGTTCCGGGCAGGGTAGTTCCAAACACGGCGCCGCTGGAGATGATTGTGTTATCCGCCTTCCCATGGGGACGCTCGTCTTTGACGCCGATGGCGAACAGGATCAGCCGCTTGTCGATCTGAGCGAATTCGATCAACGGTTCGTCATTGCCCGAGGCGGAAGCGGCGGTTTCGGCAACGAACACTACAAGTCCGCGACCAACCAAGCGCCGCGCGAGTCCACGCCCGGCGAACCGGGCGCAGAACTCACGCTTCGCCTTGAACTAAAACTTATTGCCGACATCGGACTGGTGGGCAAGCCCAATGCAGGCAAGTCAACGATGTTGCGCGCTATTAGCCGCGCCACCCCCAAAGTTGCTGACTATCCATTCACGACAATGTCGCCCAATCTGGGTATCGCCGAGCTGTCCGGCGAACGCCGTGTGGTTGTAGCGGATATCCCCGGATTGATCGAAGGCGCTTCCGGGGGCGCTGGACTCGGACATGATTTTCTGCGCCACATCGAACGAACGCGAGTGATCGTTCACCTTGTGGACGTTGTGCCGATGGACGGCTCGGAGCCGGTCGCAAACTACAAAGCGATCCGGCGCGAACTTGGCGAATACTCTGGAGCAATGCTCGACAAACCCGAGATTGTCGTGCTCAACAAGATCGATCTTGTGCCCGAGGATGATCGCGCGGAATGCCTTTCGGCGCTCGCCGGCGAGTTTGATTCGCAGCCGCTGGTCACCTCCGGCGCAACCGGCGATGGACTCACTGAGTTGCTCGAAGCCTGTTGGAACGTCCTGGGCAAGCGCCAGACGACCGGCTGGCGCACGAACGGTTAAAGAATCCTTACAACGGGCGAGCAACGGACCAGATGACATAGACCCACGAGATAAGCCACACCAATAACCCGGCAACTTGACCGATCTCAGCCATCCTCCAGAGGATGCGTCGATCTCTCCAGAACCAGCGGAAGTGACAGATAGCGGCAAGTCCGAACCACGAGATCGCCAGCGCCGTGACCGCTCCGTCATAGACGCGAATAACACCGCCTAGGCCCCGCAAATTACTAACGATGAAGCCTTCCGCTGTAGCAAGAAAGTACAGTCCATAGGCTACAAAAATGGCCGGTATCACTAAGCCCCTGATCATGACATCCGTCCGCAATCAGTCGATGAACCGAAGCAGGGCGTAGACAGTCGGTCTCGAACGCCAAATCGGAATTCCCATACCGCCCTTCTTCAACGCGATTCCGGATAAAGATCCTCGTAGAGACCATCGCACGTAAAGCGGATACGATCCTGAACCACTTGAACCCTGTAGACATACTTGGGTAGCTGGCCAAACGAGTCGTCCACAGAGCCGGGTGGTGATAGCATAGGCGCTGGCTGCCTCGGCACAGATCTGATCATCCGCGTCATCGCCTTCCATTGCGCGGGCGACATAGAGAATTCGTTTCCCCAGTCGTCCACAGCGCTGCCGGGGGGCTGGAACCGGAGGTAGATCAGCTTCTTCGACCCGGAGTGCCAATACGTTAGGTGACGCACGGCGCGCATAAGTTCCCCCATGCCCGCAAGCCTCGGCAGCGTTTCTACGCTGGACCAGTCGATTGGATCCGTCGTCGGCTGTTCCGCCGAACCGTCAGAGTTGGCACTATGAGATTGACCCGAAGGTAGACCCTGCGCTGCCGGTGGTTGGGGTTCTTCGCCACAGCCCAAGACCCCCAATGCGACCAGGAGGTGGCAGCGTCCGAGTCTCTGTAATCGCCCGCTCAGTTTCATTTGTCCACCGCCCAGGCCAGTGGAATGCTAGTTGTGGTAGCAGTACTTGCCGCTACTGAGATCAGTCTATGCAATCTTCGCCCTTCTTGAGAGTCTGATCCTCTGGATTGTGCGACACGTCAACCCATCGCAGTGCACGAAAAAGCGGGCACCTCTTTTGAAATGCTCGCTCAGTTTGTTTACCTAAGTCAAATCAGACGCATCGGTAATCAGCGATTACGAGCCGACGTCGCCACCGCCTAGATCGAGAGACGTATCTTCGCCTGCTGACCCTGAACCTGATGATCCTCAGGCGTACGAAAACACTTTTCGACGGAGCACTCCCGTCCCTCCTATGAAGCCGGGTTTGTCAAGTGGGGTTGGACGACGATGAGTCCAGCCTCCTATCCGAGCTGCCGCATCAGAAGAAAAAGGGGAACGGGAGTCTTTTTCGATATCAGCCCCCGGCCCCCGGAATGAACCAAGCAGCCAGGGGAGGGACTTCTAAAGTCCTCTCTGGGTTTTCTATTGCCCATCTGTGGCGAAAGGAAGGCCCGCCCCGCCACGGCGGATCTTCGCCACGGCGGATTCTGAGCAACTTGAGGCTCGAGGATCAAACGGCGACGCTGGCGCGCGTGTGAGGCGCCGCAAATGGCTGAGCGCCGCTCAGAATTCTCAAAGAAATATCCCACCTGGTGAGCTGCTAAGCACCATTTTGTCGAGCAACTTACCGAATGTACATCCCCGGCGCGCGCACAGGCAACCGCTAATCCCTTTATAGAAGGAGCTGTTATTCCGTGTTCACATGGTCACGGCGATCCAACCAGAAATTCCTGGAGCGCGTCCGGGGGCGGCCTCGGATGCGCGGCAACGGTGGCGCGCAAAAGCTAAATCCTATCCACCAAAAAACTCGCGCGCGCCAGCTTGACCGCCCTCATTCTTGGCAGCGCCAGTGGGGGCGCGGCGTCTGTGGCGCGCAAAAGCTAAACCCTATCGCCAAAAAAACTCGCGCGCGCCGATTTGCCGACCCTCGTATATGTGTCCCGCGATATCGCCAACGGATTTCTCCCTACCAAATCAGGACGGCTTGCTCCTCAACCCCGGGCGCGAGATTGAAAAAAATCTCGAATTTGTCGCAACCGGATGTATCGGTGTACGATATATTAGCTATAGTGCTCTCAAGGAGGTTCCCATGGCATCTGCCAAAGACATGTGGCGTAGCTCGGCTGATCTGGTGGTGCTCTCGGTGCTTGCCGACGGGCCCAAGTACGGCTACGCCATCACCAAGCAGGTCGCGGCCCAAACCGACGAGACGATTCGGCTGACGCCCGGCGTGCTGTACCCGCTCTTGCACCAGATGGAAAAGCAGGGGTTCGTCAAAGCCGAATGGGATGCGGTGAAGGCGGAGTCGGGAAAATCCAAGCACGGTCGGCAGCGGAAGTGGTACAAGCTCTCGGCCAAGGGTCGCCGCCGACTCAAGCAGCGCGCCGCCGCCCACCGGGCCTATCAACAACTTATTGAATCGTTCCTGCCGGCAGCGGACTAAGGACTCGTTTCTCACGATGCGACTGATCGAATCGAACAAACTTGACGCACTGCTGAACGAACCGATCGACGAGTCCGGGGGGACCGGCGGGGGGGCTGAGCGAACCGTCTCGGCCTGGCTGGATGTGCTGGTGCGACTGTTGCGATTGCCCCAGCGCGCACAAGACGAGATTCGTCTTGAGCTTCAGGGGCATCTGTTGGAGCGCATCCGTGACCTGATTCTTTCCGGTCACACCGAAGATCAAGCGATACGCGCAGCGATCGGGGAACTTGGGGAAGCCACAGATCTCGCCCAGCGATACAAAGACGCCAATCGATTTGCCAAAAGGAGGCTCGCCATGAACCTGACTTTACTGTCCGTTTGTTTGGGGGCTGCTGGAATTAGTATTTATACCCTGACTGGTCAGGACAACCACATCCAGGCCAGTATCTTCGAGCAACCCGCTGCTAGCGCATTGGCCCAAGAGAGTCTTGAAGCCAAGATCAATGTCGATTTTGAGCAAACGTCGATTGACGATGTGCTGACGTTTTTGGACGAGCAGCTCGATCGACCGCTCTACGTTCATTGGTCGGACTTGGACGATGAGGGATTGGAGCGTGAAGAAATGCAGTTGACACTGCATGCGTCGGGGTTGTCGCTGAAGCGGACGATGGAACTGGTTCTGGATCAGATCAACGACGAAATTGATGCTGCTGAGTGGTATTTCAGCGAAGACCTCGTCGAGTTGGGCACACGTAGAGAATTTGCTCGACGCGACATAATTCTTGTGAGTTATGACATTACCAACGTGCTGGCGTCGATATCGCGCAGAGTCAACGGATTTGACCTAGCGGGCGAACGGATCGTCGATCTCCTGACCGAGTTTGTCCAACCCGAGGACTGGATGGACAATGGCGGCGAGCTGGCACAGGTACGGATCGTCGGGGACAAAATGTTCGTTCAAGCGCCGCGCCCGATGCACCAGCAAGTGACTTGGATCATCGCTCAGTTGCAAGATGATGTTCGTGAAGTTGCCGGCCGCAATACGGGTCGCTTTGGCGGCGGTGCCGGTGGCGCGGGCGGCTTTGGCGGGGGTGGTGGAGGTGGTGGAGGGGGGGGAGTTGGAGGTGGCGCAGGTGGCGCAGGTGGCGCAGGTGGTGCCGGTGGCGG
>CBDUST010000321.1:0-4803 GCA_965369945.1 uncultured bacterium
AGTGAAACGGTAGTCGCTCGTCCCGGCATGTGGCCGCGAGTTGCCGCACTGGTAACCGCGATCAGTGTCGTTGCACTACCACTGTTTGCCCAACGACTGCTGGACGCATCGGAAGCGGTGACCGTCGACAGCGACACGTCTGTGATGGATATGACGTTCGCTGACGATGACCTCAACGAAGCGCCGTAACCGCCGCTTGCGGCTTCGCGGTATCCCGCTCCACGGAAAACTAACGGACCGGCGTTTGACTTCGAGAGTCTTCACGTCGATCAAAACGGCGCCGATTTCGCCGACCAAGCAGCGTCGCTGACCGAGATTCCCGGCACTGTAAAGCCGGCGATGGCATCGCCGGAGGGCTGCACCAACCGTCCTATCCCGGCGATAACATCGCCGGCTTTACACAGACCGGGTACGATTCTCTCATGCCGCGAACGCTTGGGTATCACTATGTCAAGTCCGGCTACGGCTTGTGGTTGCCGGGCGACGACCGTGGATCGTGGTCAGAGGCGTGGGACCAACAGATCGGTTTTACCGAGCCGCACACGCTGAATTCGGGCGATCCGGTGCGTCAGCGCATGGCCAAGGAGCGAATGAAGCACGAACCGGTCCGGCTCGATGCGGCGATGATCGACGCGATTGTTGCCGCGATCGACCTATGCACATCGTCATCCCCATGGGAAATCGCCGCGGCGAGCATCGAGTCGACGCACATGCACTTGCTTATCACCTACAGCGGCCTTGATATCAAACGCACCATCAAATGGCTCGCGCAACAGACAACCAAGGCCGTGCATCGTCAGACCGATCACGTCGGCCCGGTTTGGTGCGAAGGGTATTGGCGCAGTTATGTTTTTGATACAGATTACTGGACGAATTTGGTGCAATACATCCAAAGGCACAATCTGCGTCGCCCCGAATCCGCCCAACCATATTCATTCCTCACCCCGTAAAGCCGGCGATGGCATCGCCGGTCTTCCATCCACCGGCAAACTCGTTAGGTGCAAGCCTGCCGGAATCATCAGCACTACATTTGCCGATCATGCAGTAGCAGAATCCATGGAACGGTATTATAACGATTGATCATGCCAAAGAAGCACAAGCGATCTCGGAGTGATCCACAGCTTTCCGGTATGGCGGGCGAGTTCCTCGTCGCCGGGAAGCTGTTCAAGCGTCGTATGCAGGTGTCTGTAACATTGGGTAACGCCAAGGCCATTGACCTCTTCGCTCATAATCCACAAACTGGCCGAACCTTCAATGTTCAGGTCAAGACTCTCCGACAGAAGAACTGCTTCCCAATGAGTCGTGAGCGCGTTCTTGAAGACCATGTCTATGTCTTCGTCATTCTCAACAAAGACGATCAACAGGAAGATTTCTTTGTTGTTCCCGGCAAAGACATGCTGAACGACATCAACCATTTCTTCGGAACGTCTTACACCCGAGAGAAGCCGAGTACATTCCCAGCGGTTAACTACGGCCCTCTGAAAGAGTACAAGGACAACTGGGATATTTTTGAGGCTAAGTAGCACCCAATAGAGTCTTCGAGGTGACGTCCAAGAAACCGCACATCAACCGATCCGTTAGCCGCCCGGCAGCTTGCTCTGTTACCACGGCCGTGAATGCACCGTTTCCTACGCAGCTTCGGCTTCTTCTTTCTCAGTCTCGGCGCGCATTCGACTGTGCTGGAAGACGAAGCCGGTGACGGCGGCCACTGATACGATTAACGGCAGCAAGAGTTGATGAGAGGTAAGACTTGATTGCACCGATTCGCTCCAGGCTGGAACGTGCAGCAGTAGGGTGATTCCGCCGAAGACGGCCATGGCCGCCCCGCCGATTGACGTGAACATCACCACTACAAAGCGGAACATGATGAACGTGGCCAAGCCCATCGCGATCCCACCCATAGCAGCCCCGGCAAGGTGGGCCTCGGGTGAATCACTGAACGCGGTCCAAACGTTGGCGCCGATGAACGCACCGGTTAGTGCGCCGAAGATTGCGACAGCGAATCGCAGCAGCGGTGCGGCAACAATTGCGCAGAGCAGCCCCAGCGCGCCCATGACGATTCGAGAGTCGCCCATTTGTTTGCTGAGCAGGTTGCCCAATCCAAGTCCGCCGAGGAACGCGCAAACGATGACGACCTTCTTGTGCCACTTGTAACCGTTGAGTACGCACAGTGCGCCCACCGCGACGAAGATCGAAGCCCAGATGATGTGCAGGTTCGACAGAGCCGCCATCAGCTCCTCCGGGTGGTTGAGAATGTCCAGCCGGTTTACGGTTTCGTTCGCTGCTCCGAGCGGACTGACGTCTGATGTTTGGGCAAATAACACTGGTGCGCTGATCATTACGATGCCTCGTCTTTGTATCGAGTGCGATCGGCGACACCCAAGTGCGGTGTGAAACCACACGCCGTCGAGGAACAACGCCTCGCCCGTGCTTGGAGTGGTTACCGATCGAATCTCGATCTATTGCTGCTCGGCGGTTTTATCGACACGCTTGCGTCGCAGTGTCCATTGAACGACAAGCCCGATAACCGATGTGATCAGCCACCAAGTGATCCAACTCGCTGACGAGCCGGGCATCCAAGGCCCTTCAGGTGCGCCCAGGTTGTGGGCAATCGTCCAGGCGCAACTCAGCCACAGAAGCGATCCACTGAAGGCGGTCACGACGACGGCACTAAAGGCCCGCGCCAGAGCGCCCAGGAGCATCCCAACCAGCAACCCGCCGAGGCCGGAGGCGACCACCGACGGTCGGGCTGACGCCGGTGTGGCGTCCCATTTGGCCTTCACAGCGTTCTTGAGCTGCTCGGCGATCTGCTGAATGTGATCGACATAACGTTGCGCCTGCTCAGGGATCTCCAGAGCTCCCTCGACGGACTCAGTGGCCGAGTCTGGGCGAAGCTCCGGAGGCAGTTCAAGGGGCAGATCCGGCAGAAAATCCGGGGGAAAACCGGTGGGTAAGTCTGTGGGCGGATTCTCAACCGATGGATCGCCTGGAGGGGCCGTATCCACGGCATCGGGGTCGAAGCTGTCGAGCCAGTCGGCGACCTCCTCTGGCAGCCGAGCTCCGGGAGCCTCGGCGACACCCTCAGGATCGGCGATCTGCTCCTCGGCCGCCTGATCCTGATCCGATCCTCGGAGCTGGGCCAGGGACATCGTCGCCAGCGGGGCAGCGATCCCAAGGGTCAGAGCCAGAGCGACAGCCACTACCAGACGCGATGCAAGCCCCGCCACACAGGCGAAAACGACCCCGCCAACGAGGGTTGGGACCACAATCTCCATGCCCAAGCCCAGCAGCTCTCCGACCAGCCAACCCACCGTGCAGCCAAAGACGAACCCGGTGGCGACGAACGTGACACGGAGAATTCGCCGCCCGGCCGCCCAGAGCAGCAACCCGGCGATCAACGCCAGGCCTACGGGTATCATGCCGCCGGCTGGAAGCTCGGATATGGCCTGGGTGATGTCGTTGACTTGATCCATTCGGTGCTTTTCAGCGAGTCCTACCCGACTTTTTCGGAATTTAGGCACCCGAGATTCGACCCGGGCCTGTACCCGGCCGATCTCAGATGCTACACGAGCCTCAGGTCCAAAACGATGCCACCAGACCAGCCAGGACAGAATGAGCCCGACGCAGATGGCCGATCGTCGGCGGATCGGGGCGATTTGGACGCGCTTCGCCGTCAGATCGACGAGATCGACCGCAAGCTCGTACAAATCGTCTCCGATCGAGCCCGCATCGTCGTTCAGATCGGCCGGACCAAACGCGGCGATGGAACGCCGATTTACGCTCCCCATCGAGAGAAGGAAGTTCTGGCCCGCGCTGCCGCAAACAATCCCGGGCCGTTGTCGGACCGCACGATCGAAGCGATTTACCGCGAGTTGATGTCCGGCAGCTTCAGCTTGGAGTTGCCTCTGCGAGTTGGGTACTTGGGGCCGGCCGGGTCGTTCAGCCATGTCGCGGCGACCCGCCACTTCGGTTCCTCGGTTGAGTTTGACGACCTGCACGAAATCGATCACGTCTTCGAAGAAGTGCAAGCCAATCGATGCCATTATGGACTTGTGCCGTATGAGAATTCGATCGGTGGGGGCATTACCGACACCCTTGATGCGTTCCAACTCTTTGACGTCACCATCTATGCAGAGGCGTTGATCGACGTCTCACAAACGCTGCTGACCAACTGCCAACCGAATGAGATCAAGCGCATCTATTCCAAGCCGCAGATCTTCGGCCAGTGTCGACGATGGTTGAGCAAGCAGTATCCGGAGGCTGAATTGATTCCGATGGCCAGCTCTTCCGCTGCAGTGCGTCACGCCGCTGATGAAGCCAACGCCGCGGCAATCGGATCGGAACTGGCCGGTGAAATCTACGGCGTGAAGCCGCTGTATGAGCATATCGAAGACAAGCCAAACAACATCACGCGCTTTTTGATCATCGCTACAGAAGCGGCGCTTCCCACCGGCGAAGACAAAACATCGATCATGTTCGTCACCGCCCATAAGCCGGGATCGCTCGTGGATGTGTTGGCCGTATTCCGTGACGCCAGTATCAATCTCAGCCACATCGACAAACGACCCAGTGGCCGCAGCAACTGGGAGTACACGTTCTTCATCGATTGCGATGCGCATCAGAGCGATGAGAACATGGCCGCGGCAGTCGAAGAGGCACGCAGTCATTGCGTCTCGCTGAACGTGCTCGGCTCGTATCCCCGGGCGCAGCGAACTCTGTGACAGTGAATCCGGCCGGGAAGCGGCTTCTTAGAGCACTCCAACTCAACGCGTAGCGCGTTCGGTGGCATGGGCATCCTGCCCG
>CBDUST010000322.1:0-4731 GCA_965369945.1 uncultured bacterium
CGCCAGGGTGGTTTTACCCGAGGCTTCCGGTCCAAAGATTTCCACCACTCGTCCGCGGGCCAGGCCCTTACCACCCAGGGCCAGGTCGAGGCTCAGCGCTCCGGTGGAGATCCCCGGGATCAAGTTCATCGCATCCTCATCCAGCCGCATGATCGCCCCCTTGCCAAAGCTCTTCTCAATCTCGCTGAGAGCACGTTCCAGGGCCTGGAGTCGACCTTTATCCTCGACAGTGCTGTTGGCCATATTTCGTCGCTCCTGGCCGTTGCTGGAAGGACTTTTCTTTTGACGTTGTGCGGTCGCTCTCACCATAGCTGTACCCTCGATTCCGGTCAATGTTCGGTTTACGGTAGGATCGCGATCTCATCGGGTATGTCAAGGGGATGTTAGGAGAATATTCGGTATTATTTACAAATTGATGTTGATGGATGGGAGAGGGATGAGGGATGAGCCATGCGCCCTGAGGGATCGAGCAAGCGTTTCGCCGTCGGGTTTGACCCGACGGGCCGCACGTCTCAAGCCGCCAGCCTCAAGGAAGTGCGGCTTTCTCCTTCGTCGCCGGCAGCGCCTGCGACACATTGGCGTCGTGGGAGAAGGCATCGTGGCGTCAAGGCATCATGGCCCCGATGGATTCGGGATTTCCGCTAGGCTCCGACATTGAGGCAGGAGAAGACGGCGCTTTACACCGTCCTTTTCCCCGAAATTCTGTGGGTATCGTGGATTGCCTTTGTGATATCAAGCTGACAACAAACCAGCGTCACGCAAGCGCTTGCGCGCGAGGCGAATCCATTTCAGCCGGGCTTTCACCTCCAGCAGGGCGTTTTGGCGAGCAAGTTCCATGAAGGGATCGTGTTGTTGATCAGGTGACAACGCGGCGCCGCCAATCTGCTCAAGATGTCGAGTCAGAACTTGCTCCGCTTCATCGAGCCATGCGGAGCGTTGCTTTGGCGTTAGCAGTTCGAGGTAGAGCATGCGAGTTCGCAGCGGGTCAACGGTGACCGAGACCGCAGCTGGAAACGGCGGCCGAATCCACTCCCGCAGTGCCTTGCGCCCACTATTCGTACAGGTGTAGTAGCGAACCTTGCGGCGACCCTCCTTTTGAAGCCGCGAAGCCAGCGCACCACGCTTTTCTAGGCGCCTGACCATCGGATAGACCGAACCCGCGGAGTCGCTGAAGCGTGCCGAAGGCGACTGGCGGAAGAGCGTGCGTATCAGGTGAACCGTACAGGGTTGATTGCGGTGGATACAGCCTAGGGCGGCAGCTTCCAGATCAGTGAGAGTTTCCATGGTGATTCACTAGAGGTTTCTTGAGTTCCGTTCAGAGACGTTTTTCGCGAAATCGCTGGAAAACATTGTAAGGAAACATCGGCAATCAACTCTAGTCAACTACTACGAAACGTACTAGATGGATCGAGGGCGTCAAACCTCCATCCGACTCACAAGGAGCGACTCGATGCGATTTACAAGAGAAGGACTGACACTGCTGGCCGCGTTGGCGTGTATCGGAGTCGCGGTGGCACAGGATCAACGATCTGCAAACGGCTGTGCGGTCCTTGACCGCGCCGAAGCACAGGTACCGGAAGGAGCGCCGCGATCTTCACAGCTCCACAGCAAACCAATCCACGTGCCTATCGAATTTGTGATGGGTCACCCGACCATCGAAGCCACGATCAACGGGCAAGGGCCGTTTTGGTTCGTCTTCGATACGGGCGCGGGCACGGTCGTTCTCGACGAGTCTCTAGCGGAGGAACTCGGAATCGAGCCGACCGGAACGACGCGCATTGGTGATCCGGCGGCGCCCGAGGCCGTTGAGGCGAAGACCTATACGATCGATCAGATCACCATCGGTGAGGCAACGTTCAGCGAAGTAAACGCCGTTTCGTGGAGCGGTGGAATGACCCGGACTCGCGGTATCATCGGTCTTCCCGTTCTTTACGAAGCGCTTGTCGCGCTGGACTATCCCAACGAGCAACTGATAATCTCGTGCGGCGCATTGGGGCCGAACGATGGATCGATTCCGTACCGTCTGGATCAAGGATGGATTATCACAATCGACGTTGACGTGGCTGGCGAGAAGATTGTTGGCCACATTGACAGCGGCAACATGGGAGGCATCATGCTTCCGCTATCAATAGCTGATCGCCTTCCTTTGAAATCGCCGCCGCGAATCATAGGGCAAGCGCGAACCATCAGTAGTACATTTGATATCCACAGCGCTACTTTGGACGGCACATTGAGCTTTGCGGGCCAGACGTTCGAGGACCCTCAACTCAATTTCAACGATCACCTCTTGAACGCTGCGAATCTTGGGCGGACGGCGCTTGAGCCGTTTGTGTTGACGATCGATCAGATCAATCGACGGCTGCGCTTCGATCGGCCCGAGAAGGGGCAAGCCACGAAACGGCAGATAATAGCGCCGTCTCCACAGCGACCGAAGTACGGCGTGATGTTCAACGGAATCGGCGCCGGTCCGTTGACCGTCAGCGGCACACAGCCCGACAGCATCGCCGAGCGTGCTGGCCTGCAAGCAGGAGATGTGATCATTCGTCTGAATGGAAAGGACGTTTCGAACCTGAGCGTAGACGAGCTCGGGACGCTATTTCGATCATCGCCGGTGAAGCTGGTCATACAGCGCGATGGAACGGAAGTTCAGATCGAGATGAGATTCCCACAGGATTAGCTATCGCTCCTCGCCGCGAGCAGGCGGTTGAGCTTTGACATCAAGGCGAAGGCGTTACACTGGTAGCCGAAACGGTTGGCGGTGATGTCGGGCGATGGCTAAACAGGACGGTCGGGATCGAGCTTCTGCATGAATTCCAGATCGATCATGGCTACGTTGTGGTGTATAGTGCTGGTCGGTCAGGCCATCGCCCAGGACGATTCGGCCGGCTCGATCACACTCGCCCAGGCTGCGTCGTACTTCGCTGAACTTCAACGGGCATGCGCGACCAACGACCCCGGCGGCGGCCTCTGGGGTGTCGAGGTGTACGGCCCGGTCATGCTAGTCGATGCCGCCACCGGCAAGGTCATCGCGAATCAGGTGGATGAGGAAGGGCTACTCGAGAGACAAGGCGACGTATTTGTCGGTACATACCCGCCCGATCAGCCGCTCGCCAACGCTCCTATCAAGTGGGCGGGTGTACGTTGGGCAATGGTCCTGACGATGTTCCTCGGCGATACCGAAGCCGATCGCGTCGCTTTGCTTGGTCACGAGTCATTCCATCGCGTGCAGTTGGGGTTGGGGCTTTTCGCGTTCGGCCGAGAGAACAACCACCTCGACACGCCGGATGGGCGATACTGGATAAAGCTGGAATGGAACGCCTTGCAGGCGGCGCTGGGCGCAGCGGGACAAGAGCGGCACGTCGCTATCCGCGATGCCCTGGCCTTTCGCCAGGCACGACGGCTTCAGTTTCCCGACGCCGCCTCCCGTGAGAACGCCGTGGAGATTCGTGAAGGCCTCGCCCAATACAGCGGCCTCCGCATCGCCGCAGCAACACCAACCCAGGTGATCGATGACGTCATCGGACGCCGCGAGAGAGACGATGGAATCGTGCGCTCCTTCGGCTACAACAGTGGCCCGCTCTATGGCTACCTGCTTGATGCTGCGGACGCCTCGTGGCGCGACCGACTCACCCGTGAAAGCGACTTGGGTGCAATGCTTGCCTCGGCTCTGAAGATCGAGCCGGATGCGACACAAGCGGATTCTCGATCGATTCTGTATGACGGACCCGAGCTCCGAATTGCCGAATCGGAGCGGGATCGCGTTCGCCAAGCCCGTCTCGCTAAGTTCCGCACCTTGCTCATTGACGACCCAGTGCTCAAGCTCGATCTATCGCTCGTCACCACCGGCACCATGGATACACGCAGAGTCCACCCACTGGGCGATGGCCTCATCGTCTTCACCGTCCGCATGCTGATCGCCGAGTGGGGCAGGCTCGACGTGGATGGCGGCGCGTTCCTGGAGGATCGGAATCTCGGCGAGGGTTACCTGCCCCTGACGGACGCTGCACCGGACCATCTGAGCGGTGAAGGATGGACGCTCACGATAAACGAGGGCTGGACGATCGCGCCCGGGAAACGGCAAGGCGACTTGGTATTGCGCCCGACGCCATGACCCCGTAGTATCGGTTTCACGCGCCACATAGGCG
Organism: uncultured bacterium; assembly: GCA_965369945.1. Lineage (GTDB taxonomy): Bacteria > Planctomycetota > Phycisphaerae > Phycisphaerales > SM1A02 > JADFNO01. The sequence continues at coordinate 4,146 of CBDUST010000322.1, forward strand.
CGCACGGACGGTCGACGACAGCATCGCCGAGCGCGCTGGTCTGCAAGAAGGAGATGTGATCCTTCGCATCAACGGGAAGGGCGTGGAGAGCCTGGGTCAAGGCAAGCTCGGGACGCTATTTGGATCATCCCCGGGGCAGCTCGTTTTGCAGCACGACGGAAAGGAATTGGAGATCGAGATGCGACTTCCTGAGAAGTAGGGTTGGCGGCACAGCCCGCTGAAGCGAGGCGGGCCGATGGCGATCTGGTCAGCCTGGGTAGCCTGAAACGCGGTCAGAGCGCTGAAGGCGCCCGTGTTCAGTCTCAAGCCCCGAGACTCAAGCCTCAAGTCTTCTTCATCACGGAAACGACCCCCAGATCGCACAAGAACCGGGCGCCGATTTGGCGCCCGGTGAAGAACCTTGATATCGCTCGATCTAGTTGTTAGTTCGTTGTCGACCAGAAAACATGGTCAACGCAATCCAGCCATGGGAACAGGAAAATGAAGCTCACTACACGAACTTCGTATCGAGTCCTCACTTCACCAGTACCCGGCTCTACATGATCCGCCGGATTGCCGGCAAACGTCCTGACCGTATCGGCGTTGA
>CBDUST010000323.1:0-4689 GCA_965369945.1 uncultured bacterium
GTACCTCGCGACGCGAGAACTGCTGAGCCTGAACGCGGTGAACCGCTATCGACTCACATTGCCAGACTTTGGGCAGTCGCTACGAGTTGACGCCGAAGTCATCTACTCAGGCGACTCGAAGAGTTTGTGACACTCCATGCAGCCCAGCCGATCGCCGCCGGCGATAATGCTCGGCGGACTGGACAGCACTTCGCGGACCGGTCGTGTCGTGATCTGCTCGTCGGAAACAGTAACTGCTTCCGTGCGCGGGATATTGTTTGGATCCGGCCCCCACACGAACCAGACGGCTAGCAGTAAGAACACCGGCGCGATCAAATAGCCAACCAGCGAGCGAAACTGTGCCGGCGGCCGGATGGGTGTCGGGTCAAACAACGCTACCGTAGGCTCCTGTCCACACCCCTTGCAATGATAACTCTAACCTGAAACGGCTTGGAGCGAGCAGGTGTGGGACATCAGCGTCTCAACGTTCGCCGGTCATTTGGTCGGGCAGGTACTGGGGCGGAACCGGCAACCGATCTGGTCGTTCGTGGTCCCACATAACCGTCACGATCCACCAGCGGTGGCCGGCATTCAGAAGCTGGATGCTGTTGATCCCCCGTGAATACGGCTTGGGGTCGTCGAGGCGGCGGCGCGATTCGTAGGTGCTGAAGATCTGTGCGATGCTCCCGAACGCATCAACGCGGCGATTGATCTCGCGCTCGAAGTACCCGCCCCGCTCGAAGTACTTCTTGTTGAACTCCATGAAGTCGGTGGGTTTCATCATCACCGGCGCGCTGCGATCCCTCACCACTCTCGTCGTAATGAATCGAGCATCAGGAAGGAACAGTGATCGAAAACGATCCCAGTTTCGTTCCTCGCCAGCCGGACCTGATATCACGTCGTAGTAAGCGTTGAGAATGGCGTCAATCGAACTCACGTCCTGAGGATCGGCGGCGGGCCGCTCGTCCTTCGCAACCTCAATCGGCGGATGGCTCGGTGGGAGAGTCGGCGGGCCATTCGCCTGCTGCGCTCCGGCGAGTGAGGCAAGCATCGCGGCACACATCAGGATTGTCGCTGCCTTGATCATAAATAGTTCCTCCGTCACAGTGTCTGTCAATCACGTGCAAGAGCGCCAGAACATTCGATTCACCTACGACTCGTTCCGCTGGCGTCTGTTGATACTGCGCCACCCTACCCACAGCACCGCAGCGTAGCCCCAAAGCAGAACCACGCTCACGACATAGGCTGCGATCAGATATGGCTCGCCATTGTTCATACTGCACCTCCCATTCGCCGGACAGTTGAGGTCTGCGTCAAGTCGAGGTCGTGGTGTTGCTCGGTCGCTCTTATCACTCGGTTGAGCTTGTATCGCGCCGCGATCAGACCCGCCATCAGCAACGTCACGGGAACGAACCAGGCCAGCAACGTGACCTTCATCTCCGGCGCCAGCGCTATCGACGACGGATGAATGTCCTCAATCAGCTTCACCGAAAGATACACCAGCGGCACGTCGAGAAAGGCAGCGCTGCCGTAAAGGGCGGACACGATGGCGCGGCGCTGAGGCGACTCGATGGCGGGTCTCAGTACTAGATAGACCACGTACAGCAGCCACAGCACCAGACTGAACGTCAACCGCGGGCTCCACGTCCACCACTGCCCCCAGGCGCTGCGCCCCCAGAGTATGCCCGTGAGCAGCAGCACCGAGCAGAACAGGACCGTCACCTTGCCGGCCGCGGCCGCCAGATCATCCCACCACAGTCGCCGCTGCCAAAGATACCCCACGCTGGCGATGAACACCACAAACGCCGCTACGAACGTGTTGATTGCGACCGGCAGATGGATGTAGAAGATCTTCTGGACCGGACCCATCGACTGCTCAACGGGGGTATACACCACGAGGATGATGGTTGTCGCCACGAACAACACGATCGTGAACAGCCAGTATCCGCGTGCAAGAAGACTCGGTTTGGTGTTCATCGAGGCCTCCTACGGTTCGAGCACCAGTTCAAAAACCACCCAGCTCCCGACCAAAGCCACAATGGCGAAGGCTCCGAGAATAGCCAGGCCCGATCCGCTCAACTCCCCGTCCAACTCAAACAGCTTTCGCATCATCAGTGTGGAAGCGATTACCATTGGCAGGGTCAATGGAAAGACCAGCATGGCCAGTAGACCACCTTGCAACCGCGTGGAACTCACGGCTGCGCTGAACAACGTCCCGATGGCTGCGAACCCCGTCATCCCGAGCACCATGACGAGCGCAAATCCCATCGCATGCTCCGATAGATCAAAGCGGAAGAGCACCAAGCCAACCGGCGTGACGACGACCGCCAACGCGAACATCAAGATGAGATTCGTAAGCAGCTTGCTGAAGTAGATCACGCCGCGATCAATCGGCGCGACGAGAAGCCCTGCCAGTGCATCGTCGTTGCGCTCTACCGCCATTGTCTTTTCGAAGCACAGCACCCCGCCGAAGAGATACGCCACCCATAGAATTGCGGTGGCCTGGAAGCCGGCGATCCTCTCTTGAAGGCCGAAGCCCATGCCCAAGACGACAACGATAAGGATTCCCAGCACGAGGACCAGGCCGATGGTTTGACGTCCACGGGCCTCGATGCGCAGATCCTTGCCGACCAACAACGCAATTTGGCGCAGCGCGACCGTCACGGATTGCATACCTCCTCGAGCACCGATTGCGCGTCGAGCGCATCCGTGGGATGATCGATCACCACCCGTCCGTTGCGCAGAACGATCGCCTGCTCAGCCAGGGTCAGGCTGCGCTCGATGTCGTGACTGGCCACAATGATCGTCTTGCCTTGGTCATGCAGGCGCTCAAGCATTCGTTCAAGCATCTGGCGCGACGGAGCGTCCAGGCCGGCAAACGGTTCGTCGGCCAACAATAATTCAGGGTCGTGCATGAGGGCCCGGGCAATGGCGGCGCGCTGGGCCATGCCTCGGCTGAACGTTCTCACCGGATCATGAGCGCGGGAGAATAGCCCAACATACTCCAGCAACTCATCAGCTCGTGCGGAGGGCGCAGACAGCCCGTACAGTCGCCCGAACAAGATCAAATTCTCGCGCGCCGAAAGATCGCGGTACAGCATGGTGTTGTGGCCGATGAGCCCCAGTCGACCCCGCAGCGCACTTGCCTCTCGTCTCACAGGCTCGCCGAACATCATCAGCCGGCCATGGGACGGCGGGATGAGGGTGGCGAGGATTCGCAGCAGCGTCGTCTTGCCCGCGCCGTTCGCGCCCAAGAGCGCAACGTACCTGCCGCAGGGGATCTCGAAATTGAGGTCCTGCAAGATCAACCTCTCATCGATGGTCTTACCCAGTCCCACCGCCTGCACCTCGAGCGCAACATTCGCCGCGGATTGGACGGCTGATTGAGCTGCGCTGCGTGTCATCGATCGAGTCCTGTCCATGTTATGAAGCGGCGCCGACTGTCGGACGCGACGATTTGGCGAAGAGTATGATTACCGTGATCAGGACAAGCAGACCGCCGCCGATCGCAGCCACGATCTTCGCCGGACCGGCCGCGGCGCCGGTCGTCACTGCGGTGGGCCCGCCGAGGCCGGTCAGCGAGATGATCGCCGATGCTCCGCTTTGTTGGTTGGCCGCCCGGTAGTATCGCACCGACTGCTCACCGATCTGTTCGGTTCCGCGAAACTCCAGACCCTCCGTCGAGGCGGCGGTCATGTCGGCAGGCACAATCAACATCAGGTCCTCGACCACCGCCGGCGCCGTGATGTCGATCTCGGCCGATCCGTTGAGAATTGGCACGACATAGCTGAAGTTCAGCTCGGTGGTCTTGGGCATCAAAGGCAGATGGTTGACGAGTGTGCCGTCCGCGAAGGTCGTGCAACACCAATCGTGAAAGCCCTTGCCCAACCTGACATCCTTCGCGCCGCCGGCCAGAACGAATGATGTCGTCACGTGCTTCTCGTTCGCCGACGGCACTCCGAGCCAGGTGCGGTCGGCGGGATTCTCAATCACGATCACCTCTTTGACTTGCAACCCATCTGATGTGCGATCGACCATCACGTGCCGCATCGTGATCTTCCAATCGGGCGGTCTCTCGGTTGGCTCGTAGCAGGTCACCTGCACGGTTTGATGTGGATGGGCCGCATCCATCACCGTCCCTGTCTTCTGATACGTCATGTCGGCGTACCTGACCTGAACGACAGGTTGAACGCCCATACTCACCGGCAGGTCGTCGATCACCACCACGCCTTGCTCGTCGAACTGCGTGTCGATTGTGTCGTAGAGCATGCCGCGGTGATAGAGCTGCACCGTGACCGTGGCGGGACCGATCGGCTCAGCGTCGGGCGTACCCTGAATCGCCTGGATCGCGAGACTGCCCACGGCTTCCTGAGTTTGCGGGGATTGCACTTCACTTTCCGTCCCGCCGGGAAGTGGAAACTTGTTTGCGGCGCTGGGGGGCGGCGGTGCGGTCAACTGTGGCCAGGCCCCCGCGGTGATCAGGCCGACGAAGATTGCCATGCCGGTAAGTGTGACGCGCTTCATGTTGCCGTCTCCATTGTCTTGGCGGCGCTGTGAATCGCCCGTGTGGTGACCGGCTCGACGGCCGGAACATGCTGCGCTTTGGGCAGCAAACGAGGCAACACGCAAAACAGCCCGCCGGCGCTGATCACGATTCCTCCGATCCATATCCACAACACGAGCGGATTGATCTTCACTTGGATGGTGGTG
>CBDUST010000324.1:0-4633 GCA_965369945.1 uncultured bacterium
ACCGGTAAATTCATCGTGGCGTGAGATGACTAGCGCACGCAGCCGCTACGTCTTCAGTGAAACTGCTCTAACCACGACTCACGCGGAACTGACAACCGACTACATCCGATACGCATCCGCGCTCGGCTTGACGGTCCGCGCGAACCACAACGGACGGCGCAGATTGTCCGGACCGGGGGCGGGGCGGGTCATCGCGATCCATTCGCGATAGACCTCCATCGACTTGTTCGTGTCAACGACGACGTCGCCGTAGTGATCGTCAGCCTCGGCAGGTTTGATCGTGACACGCTGATGCCAACAGTGCATGCCTGAGACCGGGTCGGGTTGCACGGGGAAGGTGAGGTTTTGATGGACGCCGCCATCGCTCCACCAGATTCGTTTGGAATCGGGATCGTCACTCTCAAACGGCTGGATATTTTCGACACGCCGAAACCGGAACTTCCCGGGGGCGAGTTCTTGTTTGACAACTTTCGCGCTGGCCCATCGATCGGCGCCGACCTCGTCGAATAATCGCCAACGCCCAAGGTGGTGCGAGCAGGCAATCACGCCGGGGCGCATGCCTTCGGTGACCCAAACTTTGTTGACGAAGTGGCCGATGCGGGTAGAAACGCGCAGCAAGTCGGTCGTCTGCAAACCAAAGCGGTCCGCATCTTCAGGGTTCATCCACACTGGATTCGTATTGGATAATTCATACAGCCACTTCGCGTTACCGGAGCGTGTATGAATGAGCGTGGGCAGACGGAACGTTGGAATCAGAACGTACTCGCCCTTGTCGTGATCCAAGTGTTTGCGGTGAATATGACTTTCGATATAGCCGGGCAGGGCGTGCTCGGACCACTTCCAATCGACAAGCGTCTTGCTATGCAGTTCGAGCTTGTGACTGGGCGTGTTGAATCCCACGCACGACGTTGAACCATCAGCTTGTGCCTGATCGCCTTGTGACGATTCCGGGGGTAGCTCCCTACGAAACGACTCATAGACATCATCAGCAACAAGAAAAGCACCGAATTTCCGCATATACGCAAGCGGCGTCAGATCGTGCTTGGCCGCTTCCTCGGGAAGTCCGGGCACACTGTTCTCAAAGATCCACTGATAGTATTCATCAATGGTGATCTTCTCACCCGGCCGATAGGGCGACTCGTAATACCTGCGTATGCCAAGTGATCCATCAGGATCAATCCGCCAGGAAAGCTCGATCCAGAACTCATCTTCCTCCCACACTTCGCCTGGGTTTGCTTGATAAGTGAACTCGACCTCTTCGCCCAGCCGTTGTTTGGCGACGCGCACCACCGGTTGGCGAAATCCAATCCACTTTGCTGCGTGCGTTTCTGCGCTAAACAGATCGTGGCGCTCAGCCCCAACACCCATGGGCAGGACATAGTCTGCGTATTGAGCAGTTTCGTTCCATGTCGGTGTGAGGGCTGCGTGCAATTCGATCTTCGATTCATCGGTGAGCATGCGCTGCCACATCATCCCATCGGGATTGGTCCACAGAGGGTTGTACACGCGGGTGAAGTAGACCGCGAGTTTCCCTCGGCCTTCCTCAAGGAAATGCGGCAGAAGATACGACAGCTCGTGATGCGCCAGCGGATATTCGCGCGGATACAGCAGTTCGTTCCAAATGTCCTGCGGCGGCGGCTTGAGAAACGGCGCGGGAACGAATTTGCTATCGGAATTGAGACCCGTTCCGCCTTTGGTTCCAACAGCACCGGTCAGCACGACGATCATCTGCAAACAACGCGCGATCTGCCACCCGCCAAGATTGCCCGATGCGGCGCTGCGCCAGATGTGCGTGGCCAAAGCGCTCCCTGCTTGACCAATCTCGCGCGCGATGGTTCGGATCAACTCGGCATCGACGCCGCATTCAGTCTCAGCCGCTTCAGGCGTGGCGTAGGCGTAATGCTTTTTCAGTTCGACAACAAAACAATCGAACGTCGGCTCAACGTCGGGGCAATGCGATGAGAGGAATTCACGCCAGTTGACCCATTGTTCGAGAAACGCTCGATCGAAGAGGTCTTCTTGCAATATCACGTGCGCGAAGGCGAGCAAGAGCATCGCTTCCGTGCCGGGGTAGGGCGCGAGCCAATAGTCAGCCATCGAAGCGGTATTGGAAAGCCGCACGTCGATGGCGCATATTTTGGCGCCCTTGGCCTTGGCATCCATGATGCGCTGCGCGTGTGGATTGAAGTAATGACCGGTCTCCAGATGCGCAGACAGCAAAAGGATGAACTTGGCGTTGGCATGATCGGGCGAAGGACGGTCCGCGCCGGACCACAGCGCATAACCGAGGCGAGCGGACGACGAGCAGACGTTGGTATGCGAGTTGTGGCCGTCGATCCCCCAGGATTGCAGAACGCGATCCATGTAGCCGTCCGCACCGGGGCGGCCAACGTGGTACATGATCTCGTTGCGTCGGTCTTCAATCAGCGCCTGGCGTATCTTCGCCGCGAACGTGTCGAGCACCTCATCCCATGTCGTTCGTTCAAATTCGCCCGAGCCGCGCGGTCCTTTACGCTTCAGTGGATAGAGAATCCGCTGCGGATCGTGAATCTGATTGATCGTGGCCGGCCCCTTGGCGCAGTTTCGACCACGCGAGCCGGGATGGTATGGATTTCCTTCAAGCTTCTTGACCTGCATCGTTTCCTTATCGATGTAGGCGACCAGCCCGCAGGCGGCTTCACAATTGAAGCAAGTCGTCGGGACAAGCATATACCGCTTCTGGACCTTCTTGGGCCAGGCAGATGCGTCGTACTCAGACCAATCATCCCATTGATCAATAGGCGGGAACGATTCGAGCGGTGTGATGGAGACGTCGGAAGGCATTAGTAGTTAGTAGTTAGTAGTTAGTAGTTGGTAGTTGGTAGTTGGTAGTTGGTAACTAGGCATTAGGAAAGAGGCGGGAGTTGGGCGGCGCGGACGAAGGCTGATTCGTAGGCGAATAAGCCCAGGAGTACAAGCACAAAGGCAATTTGTGGCAAGAGGAGCGTGGCGATCATTGCGAGTACACCAGCGACGATCACGCCATGGACGATCGCCTCGATCCGTCCGAAGCGCATGGATCGCAAAAACGCGGCCGCTTGCTGAGCGTTGGTTGTCTCATGTTTACGCATTGCCTCCCACACTACAAGACAACCATGCGCGACGGTTGAGACGATCACGATTAGTTTGAGTTCACCGCTGAATGGAGCAAACGGTAGCAATACACAACTGCCACAGAGGCATGCTTGAACGATGAGATGGGGAAGCAGGAGTTTGCTTTCCCAAAGATCGCGGCCTTTGCACTGAGCGAAGAGAAACGCTGTATAGCCTGCCACGGCGACACCGAACCCAGCGGAGATCCACCGCATCGAGTCGGCCGCGGCGTCAGCACCGATCACGCGCAGCATAATTGTGGAACCGACGGTGATCATAAAAACACCCAGTATGAGTCCGCCGCGCACCAGCCAACTCTTGAAGTTGGGTCTGGTTATCAAACGGTAAAACAGCATGGGGCGAGCGAGGTCTTCAACGAGCAGCACAAGCGTCACGAGGACAAAGAGCATCGCGATGATTTCCGGCGCGTAGTTCAAGCCGAAACCCGTCAGGCCCAAAGCAGCTGCGAAGGGAGCGAGCATTGCCGCACCAGCTGCAATTCCCTTGGTGACCAAGTACGCAGCGACCGGCCAGCCCCATTCAACCCGATGACCGGCATCGAGCACGGTAGTAGCGTTGGGCGCAAGCGGCAAAGACAACGGCCAATCCTCCGGCTTATCGTTCGGCCGATCGCTCCAAAGATACGTTGGCGGACGCAAGGCGCTTCCGGGATTGAGCGAAACGTCATCAACGCCCAGGTAATGAACATTGGGGCCTGTGCCTTGCTCGGGACGGCGCACTTTGGTGTCATTGCGGTCGATGATCTTCGCCGGCTTGGAATTTGGATTATCCAGATCGCCTGAAATGATCGCCTGTTCCGGGCAGACGACGACACAAGCCGGTTCGAGTCCCTTCTCGATTCGGTGGGCGCAGAAATGACATTTCTCGACCGCGCCCAGATCATCGTTGAGGTACAGCGCATCGTAGGGGCAGGCTTGCATACACGCGCGGCATCCGATGCATGCGTCGCGATCGACGTCGACGATGCCATCCGCACGTTTCTCAAGCGCATTGACCGGGCAGATCGTTACGCAGGGCGCATCAGTGCAATGATTACAACGCAGGACGGCGAAGTGTCTGCGAACATCAGGGAATTGGCCGATCTCCGTGTACTTGACCCACGTGCGAAAGTCGCCGACCGGAACGTCGTTCTCCGCTTTGCAGGCAACGGTGCAGGCGTGGCAGCCAATGCAGCGTGTGTGATCGATGACGAAGCCGTATTGCACTTTCGGAAGTGTAACGCTTGCACCGGGCATGTGTGAATGGGCATCTGGATTGACACTTTGATCGAATGGGCGTTGCAGGTGGTCATCGAGGCGGGCTTGATCAAGGCGACACAACCAACGGACTGCGCACAAAAAACCGGGCGCCAGCTTGGCGCCCGGTGAAGAATCTTGATATGGGTGGATCGAGTTGTTAGTTGGTTGTCGTCCAGAAGAGCTGGTCAATGCAATCCGTCCATGGGAATTGGAATATTAGGCTCACTTGACGAACCTCGTAT
>CBDUST010000325.1:0-4627 GCA_965369945.1 uncultured bacterium
AGCGGTGCTCATACACTTCACGTCGGCTCAACACGGAGCTTTTCTACAAGGCATGACAGGAGTACTTGACGTTGCTACGACACCTCTATGATCCAGAACATCATCGGTAGTCTATGCTACGGATGATGGTATGGTCACTGGCGGTGTTACCGGAGGTGTCACTGGGGGTGTCGCTGGGCGTGTCACTGGGGGTGTCACTGGGGGTGTCAGGGGAGATGTTACTGGAGGTGTCGCTGGAAGCCGGCCTTAGGTCCGGCCACGGCCGGGGAGGGCGGACGGAGGCTATGCGCCAAGATTTCGGCACCTGACAATAGCCATTGCCTTAGCAGACAGAGCCGATGAGTCCCTCCATTGCAAATTCTACACACCCTGACAGGCGTATTCGACGCTGCCACGGCACAACGTACGATCCAGAACATCATCCGTAGTCTATGCTACGGATGATAGTATGGTCACTGGAGGTGGTGCTAGAAGCGTCACGCGGGGTGTCGCAGGAGGTGGCAGTGGAGTCTCGCTGGAAGCTTGCCTTTGCTCTGGCCACGGTAGGGGAAGGCGGACGGAGGCTATCCGCCAAGACTTCAGCACCTGGCGATACCCGTTCTCTTAACAGAAGGAGCCGATCACTCCATCCGTAGCTTATGCTACAAATCTTGTCAGAGGCCCTTGACCCCGACCCGAAAGAGCCTATGATCCAAAACAGCATCCGTAGCCTATGCTACGGATGATAGTATGGTCGCTGACGTTCGGTTTTGGCGGCGTCCTTGGGCGCTGGCCACGGCCAGGAATGGGGCGGACAGGACACGGTTCGTTAGGCGACACATTCGACGCATAGGAGCACGCACATGGCTTGGGAATGGATTGTTCTTGGAACACTGACAGTCATTGGCCCGGTGATCTTTCGCGGGTTCTTGCCTGCTCGGCAGGTCTTCACCGTGCGTGGCGGTGGTGTGTTTGACTTCACTTACACCACGACCACTCAGATCATCCGATGTATCGCGAAGTTCGGTCTCGTTTGGCTCATCGCGTTGGGGCTAGCGCAATTGGACAGCTGGCTTTGGTTGCGACTTTGGATCATCGGTCTGCCGTTGATCGGATTGATCGGGCATTTCGTCTACGTCCGGCGCTGCGGTGTGCATTGGCTCAGCGGTCGTCCGCTTGTCAGTGCAACCTAAACGGAGAATCTTCATGGAACATGAGCTTATCTACCGCGGGATTCTGCTCGGTCTGTTCATTGCAGCGTTCACGATGAGCAAGCATTTCCGTGGCCGCGCGGACAAACAAAAGGGGAAGATCTCCCGGCACGGCGATGGCGCCGCTTTCCTTGTCCCACAGATTCTCATCACCCTGGCAAGCCTGGGTTGGATGTTGACGTATTTGGTTTGGCCCAGCTGGGTGTCGTGGTCACAGTTTCAGATGGCTGGGCCGCTGCGCCTCGCCGGTGCACCGTTGGGGTTCGTCGCAATCGGGCTGTTCATCTGGATGTTTCGCCACTTGGGATTAAACGTGACCGCTACAGCACAGCCACGACCCGATGCTCAACTGGTCACCACAGGGCCGTATCGATTCGTTCGCCACCCCATGTACACGACAGGCGTGGTTTGGACCGTAGCGATCGTGCTGTTGACCGCGAGCTGGTTTCTCGCACTCGCCGGAGCGGCGGCGTACAGCTTCCTGGTGATCCGTTGCCGGCGTGAGGAAGCAAATCTGATCGAAAAATTCGGCGACGAGTACCGCGCGTACATGCACCGGACTGGCAAATTCTTCCCACGCCTTGAGTCGTGGTAACGCTGTGGATCGTAACGAAGTGCCCCGAAGCGGCTGGAAGACGCTTGCAGTCAAGACGGCCAGCGCGTGACTGGTGGGCCTGCGAAGCGCCGACGGTTCTCAAGACTCCGCAGCGCGATTCTTTGTTGCGTAGCGAGCGACGAGAAGCATCCCGCCCCCCCACACGATGAGCCAAGCCGTCAAGACTACCGGCGCATACCAGCCGGGCATCATCGAGCGCGTCGAGCTGCCCATGCTCACTGAGCTGAAACCTGACCTAGACGCTGAACTGTTGCCTGCTGCTAAAGCTTGTAGTTGCTGGACGATCGTTCGTGCTTCGTTCTCGATGGCGATGTCGTTCGGATCCAGTCCCTGAGCGACCATCCAATTCAGCACTGAGCGATGATCAACGGCGTCGTCAACGTTGCTCTCCGACAACCCATCGGAGCCATCGATCGTGTATGTCCAATCCGGCAGATTCACAACAAGCTTCGGTGACACGGATCCATCTGTCAGTTGCAGTGCAAGTGTGATGTTCTCGGATTGCCACTGGCCATTGGCTTGTTCGCCGCTGGCGCTGATCCGAACTCCCTGATACCCCTGCGAGAGCGGCATTCCGAATGTGATATCCTTAGTGAGGTAGTGATGTCTCGGCACCACGCGGCTGATGAAATTCGTGATGCTGAGCGCCGGGGCCGGCAGCAGGATGGTCCAGATGATTACAGCAGCAACTGGCCCGATCCGGCGGGGGGCTGATGGTGTATTGATCCCCGCGATGCGCAGGTCACTGCCACATTCTGGACAGCGCAGTGCCTCGAGTCCTTCAACCTGATAACCACATTTGCCACACGAAGGAACTGAAACTCTTCGACCATGAATACGCCGCCCGATCATCACACCAACGAATACAGCCGCGAACACGATCAACAGAATCGTGAAGCATGGCATGATTGAGGGAGTGACCGGGCTATTCATGGCGCACTTTCAGGACGATTCTCTGGCGTGTGATGCCTATCAAACTGCGGTGCCCACATGGTATGGCGGCGCCAAGTTTAGCTAGCCCGTCAGCAGACGGGCTCTTGGCGCCCGATCGGGGGGATTGGGTCGTTCATGGCGTGATGAGGACCGCTATAATCTGCCTTGGAAAACGACTCGAAGGTACTGGAGCGACTTGATGCCGTATTACTCCAAGCTCGGCCAACTGCCGAATAAACGTCATATTCAATTCCGCCGCCCCGACGGTGCGCTGTACTCCGAAGAAGTGTTCGGCACCGAGGGCTTCGTCGGCCCGACCTCCACGCTGTATCACATCCATCCGCCGACGCAAGTGACCGGTTGGAAGCCGATGTACTCCACCAAGCCCGAGTATGTCGAGACCAGCACCATGCGCATGCGGCATGTCAAGACAACACCCATGCCCCCGAAGGGTGATCCCGTCACCGGTCGCGTGATTATTTTCGGCAACGTCGACTGTGAGATGAGCGTTTGCGTGCCCGCCGAGCCGATGAACTACCACTACAAGAACGGCATGGGTGATGAGTGCGTCTTCATCCATCATGGAACGGGCACCGTCTACAGCACGTTCGGCACTTTGCGGTTCAAACGCAAAGATTACATCATCATCCCCAAGGGCACGACCTACAAGATCGAATTTGACAAACCCACCGGCGATGAACCCAACCCCAGATTCCTCGTTATCGAAACGGCCAACTGCTCGCATATCCTCCCGCCCCCGCGTTATCTTTCAAAACAAACATCGCAGTTCCTGGAGCATGCGCCCTATTGCGAGCGCGATCTGCACCCGCCCGAGCTTCCGTTGACCTATGACGAAGCCGGTGAGTTTGAAGTGCGCATCAAGGCGCTGGACTCTGTGCATAGCTACATCTATGACTACCATCCGTTGGACGTCGTCGGCTGGGACGGCTGCTACTACCCCTACATTTTCAACATCGACGACTTCAGCCCGATCGTTGGCAAGCATCATATGCCGCCGCCGATTCACCAGACATTCGAAGCGCACAACTTCGTGATCTGCTCGTTCTGTCCACGCATACTTGATTTTCACCCCGACGCGATTCCGATTCCATATAACCATTCCAACATCGACTCCGACGAGGTGTTGTACTACGTCGAAGGCAATTACGCAGCCCGTAAGGGGATCGAAATCGGGTCGATGACGCTGCATCCGCAGGGGATACCGCACGGCCCGCACCCCGGAACTATCGAAGCGTCGCTCGGAAAAAAGCGGACCGATGAGTTGGCGGTGATGTGCGATACCTTCCGCCCACTGCTTCCGACCAAGGCTGCGCTCGATCTTGACGATAAGGCTTATCCGGAGAGTTGGACCGGCGAGCATTTTCCGAGGCTCATCGGGGCCCACCATCCCAACGGCGAGACGAAAGAAGTGGCTGATGAGAGCCGAATTGGTGAATCAGCGGTCGATACCTGGAGTTAGGTAAGGGTCATGATGCGACAACGTGGACTTGGCAAATCTCGAAGCGCCCGACGCATAGTTGCGGCGTCGATCGCGCTGATCACGATCGCCTCGGCAGCGCTGCTCACCGGATGCGGCGGTGACGCAACATCAGGTCAGGGCGCTACAGCGTCGTCAACAACGACGACCGTAAGAAAGCCGCAGCCGTTCACCATCGTCAACGCTGCCGATGTCTCCCAGCCGCCGCGCTCCCTGGCTGCGAACAACCACCGAGGGTGGCCGCCCGTCGAGTTTGAGCCGGCCAACCTCAACTTCGGCAGATACTGGTCCGGCATCAACGGCGGATTGCCGAAGCGCACCCGCGGCTGGTCAGCGAAGGTCGAGACCAGGGCTCGGTTGTTTTTCCTGGGGCAGACCTACGGTTCTTCC
>CBDUST010000326.1:0-4608 GCA_965369945.1 uncultured bacterium
CTCTGCTGCTTGTTCCAGGTGGGACCAGCGGCGCCAAGAGCGACTGCAAACAGTCCGATACCGATGCCATCCACTGGTCGGAATGTTCGCCGCTGCTGACGATTGACCGTTAGTGCCTCCCGCAGGTGCGGAGCGACCAACGCGTTTACACCGGTCCTTCTGGCTTCCTGTTTTCGGACGAACCACCAGGTCACGGCCACAAGTGGAAGAGCAAGTAACCACAGCGGCCGCATGAAATGGAACAGATCGAAATCGATCATGTGCGCACTCCCTGCCGCCGCGATCTCAGAAGCAGTAACCCATAGCCCAGGAGCGCAACCAGCACCGAAATACCTGCTGGCCAGTGAACCATCGATTCCCGCGGCCGCCAGGCCGTCGTCTTGACATCTGCCACGGCTAGTTCGTCAATGCGCCGGTAGACTTGTTCGAGTGTCGTCTCATCCTGCGCATTGAAGAATTCACCTCCGGTGCGATCCGCGACTGCCTTTAGCGTGTCGAAATCCACGCGTTCCTCGCCAGTGGCGTTCGGATCGCCGACACCGATCGTGTAAATCTCGACTTGATTGAGTTTGGCGATTTCTGCTGCATTGATCGGCGTCATCTTACTCGCGGTATCATTGCCGTCCGTCAGCAGGATCAACAGCCGCTCATCAACCTCGCTCGACTCGAACGAGTGTATCGATAGACCGATAGCGTCCCCTACCGCAGTCCGCGGTCCGGCCATACCGACGTCCATCAGATCGACGAGTGCACGCGCCGTTTCAAGATCCCGCGTGAAGGGTAACTGCAGATAAGCACGGTCGCCGAATACAATAAGCCCGACACGGTCGCTATCGCGTTCGGCAACGAAACGGCCGACGACGCGTTGGACGGCGTCGAACCGCCGTACCATTTGCCCCTGCTGGTCGGGGAAGTCCCGATAATCCATCGACCCTGACAGATCGATTGCCAGCATTACATCGCGCGCCGATTCTGTGCGGACGATCGGTTCACCGACCCATTCCGGTTTGGCCAGTGCCACGACGAGCAAGACCCAGACAAAGATTGCGCCGACCGTTTGAATCCAGCGTCGACGCAAAACGACAGCTCCACTTTGCGCTTCAGCACCGGCGGCCTCGACGAATTCTTTGAAGAATGGTACCCGCAATGCGCTAACACGTTGGCGGTGCGGCGGCAGCAGCCACCAGATCAAGATGGGCAGCGGCAGCGCTAGCAACGCCAATGGGTAGGTCAGTTCAAGCACGGTGCACCTTGATCCATCGACGGGCCGGCGCAATCAGCACCTGAGCATCCGCATCGGCGCGATAGGCAGCCGTGGCAAGTCGTTCCGCCGCCGCCGTTACATCCGGGTCATTGCTTGAAGATTCACGTAAGAATCGTGCCCAATCTGCGCCGTAGAGGTTCGCCACCCTCGGACGCGGATAGGCAACCATCGCAGTGCGTTTGAGTAGCGCGGCTACGTCCCCGGCCGCAGCCACGGGATTGCCCGCCGCCGCGGCTTCAATTGATTGCAGCACAGCGAGTGCTTCTCGACGATAGCGATTCCTGTGCCAGTGCCCATAACGGTTCCACCCGACCAGCACCAGGACGACGGCAAGCCAGAATGCCGCGATGCCCCAGCCGACCGTCTGTGGCGTCCAGGCTACGGGTTCGGGCCGCATGATGTCGTGCAGCAGATCAAGTAATTGCGGAAGGTTGAGTCCTTCGTAAGGGTTCACCGGACTCTCCGTCGCATCGTTGCTTGACCCAGGAGCCGCCGAATCTGTGGTAACGTCTCCTCACCGGCACTCAACGGCAGCACCGAGAGATTAATCTTCGTCTGCCAGTTCTCGATCCGCTGCAATCGCTGGTTGCTGAATCCGCTCAGGGCCTCGCGGATATCGTCGGAACCAAGATCGATTTCAGCCTGCATCGTGTGGTCGCCAACGACAGCACGCTCACCGGCAGGAAGTTCGACGGCAGCCGGATCGTATACGAGCATAAGCACTAGATCATTGTGCGAGGCAATGCCACTCAACCGTCGATGGGTCGTCTCGTCGATGCCGTCAAAGTCACTCAGCACGATGATCAGATGATCGTGATGTGCCAGACGCACGATGCTGCCCAATACCTTGTTCAGTTCTCCCTGTTCTCTGTCGACCTTGCGATCGGCGTACAACCCTTCGTTCATCTCAGCGATGGCTTCAAGAAGCGCGTGTAAAGCCCGCCGGCTTCGCCGCGGTTTGAATTCGACCTGATTGTCGTCGTCGAACACGATGCCGCCGACCCGATCACCTGCATCGAGAATTCGAAACGCGGCGATAGCAGCCGCTTCCGCCGCCGTCACCGACTTCATGTTGAGCTGCGAACCGAAAAACATCGACATGCGCTGATCGACGACCAGCAGCGAAGGTCGATCTTTTTCCTCTGTAAATACGCGAACATGCGGAGAGCCGGTACGTGCCGTCGCTTTCCAGTCAATTGACCGAATGTCGTCGCCCGGCAGGTAGTCGCGTAACTCCTCGAAGTTGAGACCGCGGCCGCGCAAGCGCGAGGCGTGGCGCCCGTTCAATACGCTAGCTGACGGTTGGCGAGGAAGAAAATTCAAACCCCGTGCCGGGCCCTGCAGACTTCGGAGATGAGCAAGCGAAACGTGGATACGCGGGTCCGTCTTCATGTTAGCTCAGGTAACGCGTCCTGCTCGACCAGAGTGTCGATGACCTTGTCGGCCGAAACACCTTCACCCTGCGTTTCATAGGACAACATCAGGCGATGGCGTAGGACGTCGTGGACGATGGCGCGCACGTCCTGCGGGTCGACATAGTCTCGACCATTTAGCCATGCATGAGTTCTTCCACACTTATCGAGCGCCAGCGAAGCGCGCGGGCTGGCACCCACGTCGATCCAGCGATCGAGATCTTCGGAGTATTTCTCGGGCGTCCTCGTCGCGTAGACGAGATCGGCCATGTAGCGCTCCACGGCATCGGAAACATGGATTTGACCGATCTCCTTGCGTGCGCCGAACACAGCGTCCTGGGGAATGCGAGCGACTTGCTCCTTCGGCTCCGACGCCTTGTCTAAGTGTGTCGCAATCTCCTCACTACGCACCAGCTCAATGATACGGACCTCATCTTCGACGGGTGTGTACTCGATGTTGATGTGCATGAGGAAGCGATCCATCTGCGCTTCGGGCAGCGGATACGTACCTTCCTGCTCGATCGGATTCTGAGTCGCCATTACCATGAACAACGGCGGCAGTTTGTGAGTCGTGCCCGCGACCGTTACCTGGCGCTCTTCCATGGCCTCCAGCATCGCCGCCTGCACCTTGGCCGGCGCGCGGTTGATCTCATCGCCGAGCACGATATTGGCGAAAATAGGCCCCGGCTCGAAGCGGAATTCACCCTTCCCCTCCTTCTGATAGTAGACCTCGGTACCAGTGACATCGGACGGCAGCAGATCGGGCGTGAACTGGATGCGACTGAAATCGGCTTCGATGTTCTTCGCGAGTGCCTTGATCGCACGGGTCTTGGCGAGCCCAGGCAGGCCTTCGACCAGGAGATTGCCGTTGGCCAACAGGCCGATGATGATGCGTTCGACCACGGCTTCCTGGCCGATGATCGACCTGTTCATACGAGACCGAAGCTCTTCGATTTGGCCGTGTACGGTCACTATTGTCGTCTTCTTTGGCGATTCGGTTCCCCCTTTGTCAGGGCGCCGCCACCGAGCGGGATCACATTCACTACCCCATGAGGCGTCAGGGCACGAAGCTGCCCGGTTTCTGCCGCTGCGGGAACTCCTCAAACGTTGCCTTGAATTCTGAGACTTTCACCATCGCCGGCACGAATAGGAACATGTGCTCTGCCCACCATTGATAGTAGCCCTCGCTCTCATGCTCCATGCGTTCGAAGGGATCCTGTCTCAGGTTGAAAATCTTCGGAGCGCGTAACGAGATCCACGGATCGATCCACGTTTCCGCGCCGTGTGCACGCTGTTCTTTGAACACGAACTTGTAGTCGCCATCGCGGATACCGATGATGTCTCCCGTATCGGACGTGTAGACGAATCCATTGCGGGGGCCGTCTTCTTCCTCACCGGTAAAGTGCGGCAGGAAATTGTAGCCATCCAGATGCACCCTATAGCGCCTATCTCCCACTTGCATGCCTGCGCGGAGTTTATCCTTGATGTCAGGGTCACCGGCAGCGGCAAGCAAGGTCGGCAACCAGTCCTGGTGCGAAATGATCTCGTTTGAGATCTGATTGGGCTCTATCCTCGCCGGCCAACGAACCATCATCGGCACGCGGTAGGCGCCTTCCCAGTTCGAGTTTTTCTCGCCCCTGAACGGCGTGTAGCCGCCATCAGGCCACAACAGGAGTTCGGCACCGTTGTCCGTGGAGTACATGACGATCGTGTTTTCAGCGATACCGAGCTCGTCCAGCTTGTCCAACAGCTGCCCGACGTGGCCGTCGTGCTCGACCATGCCGTCTGCATAGATGCCCTGGCCGGTCACGCCTTCCGAAGATGGCTTGAGGTGAGTGAAAACATGCATCCGCGTCGAGTTGAACCAGACGAAGAACGGCGTGTCGGCCGAGTGGGCGCGATCAATGAAATCAAGTGATGCTGCCAGGACCT
>CBDUST010000327.1:0-4598 GCA_965369945.1 uncultured bacterium
CAGAGGCACAAGCATGGCAAGCGTCAAACGACGTGCAGGTTTCAGGACAGCCCGTGGCACGGCCTTGGGTGATCCATCTTTCTTTGCGGGGCCAGTTGGTGTATCCGTCATACTTCAGATTCCCATATCCGATGGGGGTCGAAGCTCACTGCCGCTACAAGACTCAGAAGGACGCACAGCCCGAAAGCCACAGCGGCCGGGCCGGCCGATACTTCCACAAAGTCGCCGAGCTTCAGCACCGCCACGAGAATTGCCACCAGCAGAACATCGAGCATTCCCCATCGCCCCGTCCATTCCACCAGGCGGTAGGTCAATGCACGATGTCGTTGCCCTAGCCCCAATCCACCAGCGGAAAGCACAAGCAGCCCGCCCAGCTTCAGAACAGGGATGATGAACGAACACACGAGCACGATGATTCCGATGAAGATATGTCCGCGACCCAGCAGCGTCCCAATCCCTTCGATGATGCTCGATTCCTTCTCGTAGCCGAACTTTGCGATGCTGATCATCGGCAAGCCGACGGCAAGCGGATACAGGATCAGCGCGGCCACAGCAATCGCGCCAGTCGTCGCGGGGCTACGAAACCTCGTCGAGCGCCGAAGCAACGTACCTTCACACCGAGCGCAGCACGCCCGCATCGACGCCGGAACCTCCGGCACCGTCTGCACCAACCCACAATGCGGACAACTGTAAAATGGATTCGTGCTCTCTTTCATGGACGAGCCCAGAAATCTTCCGTGAGGAGGGTACCAGCGTACCCACTACGAGAAGTGACCAGCAACTATGGTTGGGGTTCCAACAGGTGTTCTTTCGATCGCCACCTTATGTTGTCCGAGCCCTAGAGCAGTTTCACTGAAGACGTAGCGGCTGAGTGCGCTAGTCATCTCACACCACGTGAATTCGCCGGTCCCAACGCGTCGATCGGCGCGGCTCCGGTGGCACGGGCATCCTGCCCGTGCAGATGTCACACCATGAGAAGTCGCACGGGCAGGATGCCCGTGCCACCGGGATCGTCACACGGGTGAGGTTCCGATTGACTGGGGATGCCACGGGTATCGAGGCAGCTACTGAGTCCCTCTTCTGCCATGCCCTGATGCTACAAGAGCGTTGAAACTGTTCTAGCAGCCTGGGAGGGCTACACTTGTCCCACTCATTGCGTTTGGAGCCGGCGTCCGGTCAGGGGACGTCCGGTCCTATGAAACCCGAGCCTGACGACATTTAGTGCAGCGGCTTACTCGGCACACCGTCGTTAGACGCCGCCGAGCGCGATGAGATTCCTCCATGTCGATCACCCCCTTGCCGGTCTTCGAGGCCGACGCTGATCCTCGTCACCGCACGGCGATGACCGATGAGGAGCTCTACGCACAGCTGAAGCCGCCCGCGACCATCGTAGTCCGCTTCGGCTCCATGAAGTTGGTCGGCGAGTACCCCTACGAAGGCGAGGCCAAGCCTGGCTGCGGCTCCAAGCTGGTGGCTCGGACCCATCGCGGCACGGAGATCGTGGAAATGCTCACCACGACCTGCGAGAACGCCGGCTGCGCCAAGTCCGTTACCCGCCAGGAGATGCTGGAGTACATCGACAACTCCGGCGGAAACGGTTTTCCCTTCTATACCAACGGCAAGATCCTCCGCATCGCTACGATCGAGGACCTCAACAAACAATCCGCGATCAACTCGGACAAAGGGGATTACACGCGAGCCTGCAAGGAGCTGATCAACCAGAAGAATCTCGCGATGAAGCTCGTAGACGTCGAGCCGATCCTGGGCGGGGAGCTGCTCACGTTCTACTTCATGTCGGCGGCCCGCGTTGATTTCCGTGAGCTGGTAAAAGAACTTGCGTCCAAATTCAAATCGCGAATCGAGATGCGGCAAGTCGGGGCCCGGGACGAGGCTCGACTCGTGGCCGACTACGAACGATGCGGCCAGCACTGCTGCTGTAAGAATTTCCTCAAGGTGCTCCGGCCGGTGTCGATGAAATCCGCCAAGCAGCAACAGGTGCCGCTGGATCCCTTGAAGATCTCAGGCCGATGCGGGCGTCTGATGTGCTGCCTGCGGTATGAGGACTAT
The DNA here is from genome assembly GCA_965369945.1 of uncultured bacterium. Taxonomy (GTDB): domain Bacteria; phylum Planctomycetota; class Phycisphaerae; order Phycisphaerales; family SM1A02; genus JADFNO01. The sequence continues at coordinate 2,068 of CBDUST010000327.1, forward strand.
ACCTACCAGGAGTTGAGGAAGAGTCTTCCAGCACGGAAGTCTCGCGTGGGCACGTCGAAGGGGCCGGGCGTCGTGGTGGACACAAAAATCTTGGTGCAGTTGGCACTGGTCCGGTTGGAGCATAACGACGAGGAGATCGCCATACCGGTCGAGGAGCTCATGGACCCCGACAAGTGCCCGATGCCCGGTACACCAGAATGGGAGAAGGCGCAGGAGCAGCCGGACGACGCGCTGCGCGGACTGTCACCCGAGGAAACGCAGGAACGAACCGACGATGAAAAGCGCACGAAGCCTCGTCGCCGCCGTGGCCGTGGGCGCAAACGTAAATCTGAGCAACAGGACAGTTTCCGCGAGACTGCAAAGGAGGCCGAGCCCAAGGCAGCCGAAGCTGGGAAGGACGAGGCGAAGCCTCGATCCAAGCGTCGTCGTCGCCGTCGACGCAGACGCCCACCGCCCAAGGACACTTCCAGTTAGCGCAGGTTCAACCGCTCGGGAGTGGCCTCCGTCCGCACACTCAGCTAGCCTGTGAATCACGCCGATCGAAGAGCGCCAATCGTACGACGACGAACACTTTGACGATATCCCCTACCATCGAGCCATGACACCGCCAGACCCACCCCATCATCCACACGAAGACGGATCAGCGATTGAGACTCTTCAGTCGCTGGTCATCGCATTCGTGCTGGCGATGACCTTTCGCGGTTTTGTCACCGAAGGATTCGTCATCCCCACCGGTTCGATGGCCCCGACACTGCTCGGCGAGCACCGCAGGTTTCATTCCCGTCAGACCGGCGCGACCTTCCCGATTGATGCCCGAGTTGATCCCACCGGCCGAGAAATCTACGACCCAAGACTTGGCTCTCGCTATGCGATTCCCAGGTCTGATCGAGGCCAGCCGGGGAAGAGCATGGGCGATCGGATTCTCGTGCTCAAGAGTCTGTATCCCTTTTCCGCTCCAAAGCGATATGACGTCGTGGTGTTCAAGAACCCGACCAACCCCGATGGCGATGACGAGAATTACATCAAACGGCTTGTGGGATTGCCCAACGAGAAACTACTCCTGGTTGACGGTGACGTGTTTGTCGGTGAAGTCGACTCGGACACCCGTGATCTGAAGATTGCCCGCAAGCCCGAGCATATTCAGCGCGCCGTGTGGCAGACGATCTATAACAGCGATTACGAACCGTTGCGTCCCCATGACTTGGATCGCCCTTTCAGCCCGCCGTTCAGCGGCGCCGGCTGGAACAACGACGCCGGTCGTAGTTACCGTTATGAGTCTTCCGATCCCTCGACGCTCGAATGGGACGTGCAGGGGATTCCGCTGAACGACTGGACGTCGTACGACATGCTGATGTATCCATCGAGGGGACGGCTCAGCCCGAACTCCCGAGTACCGGTTTTCAACGTAAGCGATCTTCGTGTTTCGGCTGGGATCGTTGCGGATCAGCCTGGATTCGAAACGACATTGGAACTGATTGCGCGAGGGCACCGCTTCGAGTTCGTTCTCGGGCGGCGCGAAAGCACGGGAGAGTATGAGGCGATCGTGCAGATGACGCCGATCGACGACGAGGGCCGGGCGATCGGCGACCCGACACATCACAGTTCGCAGCCCATCTCGCTGCCCCGCCCTGGCCGCGTGGTGAATGTCGAGTTCTGGCACGTTGATCAGTCACTGGCGATTTATCTCAATGGGGAGCGGGTGGTGGGACCGCTCGAGTACGACTGGGATCCAAAGCTGCGGACGGAGAACGCTTATCAGCTTGCGTATGACGAGGTTCTAAACAAGCTGCCGCGCATCGGGTCGGACCCGGCGACGCTTCGCTGGCATTTCCAAGGATCGCCCGTCACGTTGTATCGAGTCCGCGTCGATCGTGACTTGTACTATCAGCCGAGCAGAATCCGCGGCTATGCGCACAAGAACCCGGAGTTAGACAAGTATGAGGCTTTGCTGAAGATCGGCTCGCCGGCCTTTGGTACACATCCGGACAAGCCCGCCATGCTTGGCCCCGATCACTTCCTCATGCTGGGCGACAACAGCGCTGCCTCGTCCGACTCGCGACTTTGGGGTAGCCCGCACGCACTCGTGGCGGCGCAGATCGACGACGCCCCGTTCCTCGTACATCGAAAGCTACTGCTCGGCAAGGCCTGGGTTGTGTACTTCCCGGCGCCGTATTCCCTGAAAGAGGGAGGTCGCGGCGCGATCCCCGATTTCGGGCGCCTGCGCTTCATTCGCTAGGTTCTGCCTGACGCATTGTGGGACGGGCATCTTGCCCGTCTTTAAGAATGAAGACGACGGGCTGGAAGCCCGTCCCACCAAGAATGAAGTGAACTCTGTTGATCCATCAGACAGAACTCAGTCAGTTGCCTAGATCGATGGGCTGCGCTGCTCGTTGGTGTGCTTTGAGCGCCCTTGCAACTTCACGCACGTCGCGCCGGGCGTTGGTCAACTGTTGTCGTAGCGGTGCCATGATCGGCGCGAACGCTCGCGCAGATAGTGGCTGGACATCACGCGCGGCAAGCGCCTCTTGGAC
>CBDUST010000328.1:0-4576 GCA_965369945.1 uncultured bacterium
TGACGCCCGATATGGCGGGGTGAGCTCGCAGGTGCTGTTCCTGTTCGAGACTCCGGGGCCTCGTACCGAGGTCGCAAACGAGGGCAGTGGTTTCTTGTCTCCCCAGAACGATGACCCCTCTGCGAAGCGCTTCCTGCAGTGTCTCAATGATGTTGGCCTGGACTTGGATCGCGTCATCACATGGAACGCATATCCCTGGAACCTTCCGAAAGGTGAGAAAATCACGGCTCAAAGGCTAAATGAGGGCCTCGATCCGCTACGGCAACTGCTGGATCTCCTGCCGCGGCTGCGGGTCGTACTGACGATGGGTGGGAACGCGGAGGATAGTTGGAATCGGCTTCGCAAGAGCAGTCGGTCGCATGTCGCGACCTACCAAGTCATAAGTAGCCTGCACACGAGCAATCGTGGCATCACGAACGGTAGTCGCCATACCAAACGCGAAGGTGTTGAGAAGGTTTGTAGAGCAATGCGGGAGGCGATGGAGATCCTCGACCGGTTGACATAAGGACCGGCACGAGAACAGCCCGGGGTGAATTTATTGCGCGCCTACGCGAGAGATTGCCGGGGCGTGGGGGTCATTGGCCGGTTGCCAGACGGGCCTTCTGGGAATTCAATGGAAATGTACGAGCTTGCAATCTGGGGCGATCGATGCCCCCGGGGTCCGTGTGAGGCTCGAGAAGGCGCGCCGATCGACACATGCGAAACCTGAGGCAGGACTCGATCTACGAGATCAAGGTCGGCTGGCGTTGATCTTGGCCATACAGTCAAATAATGGTGATGAGAGTTGCCCTCGCTGCCAACGAGACCTGAACTGTGGACGACCCGGATTCAAATGGCGACCTTCCGGCGCGGGCGCGTCTTCGCGCCAAGCGCGCATTCTATTACGAGCCGAGCGAGCTCGCGGAGGCGATGTTTGATCGTCTGGAACAAATGGAAAACGAATCGAACCAGCCCCCGGAATACAACAAATATCGCTCACGAACTGGACTCACTTGTACCCCAGAGTTCCGCGGTGTCGCAGATCGCGGCCGGGTAGAGGACAGCATCACGGAGTGGTTCGCGGAGTTCTTTCCAAACGCTGAATCGCAAGTCGCTGACATCGTCCAAACGGGCGAACGACCGGACATCGTCCTTTCGTACGAACGGGACCGTCATGCAGAGGACGTCTTTGTCATCGTCGAGGCCAAGCCTCTCTGGCATCGTTGGATAACGACAGGCGAACGGGCTTACACAGATGTATGTACTGATGCCTACGGTCGAAGTACTGGACCCTATCTCAACAACAACGTTCGACAGATCGTGTCGGACCGCAACAAGCTGCTTAGGGCATATCGAGACCAACGCGATCGTCATCTGCTTCTCGGTCTGATATTTCAGCGACCTGGTGAGGTCGACGACCGCGTCGTCGACGCGATTGGGCCAAACTGGCTGCATGCCAGTCGGCATATCGTGGACCTTTGCAATCCCCCTGGTGACAACATCGGTCTCACCGCCATGATCTTCTGGCCCGTTCGCAAGTGATCTCCCAAGTCCTTGAGCTACCCAAGACGGGCCGCTGTGATACGAACTCCTCGTGCACATGGAGGTAGGAGCGATTTAGAGACGGAACTGCATCCAACGATCTCCGGACTGAGCACCTGGAGGTCGGTTTTCTCCGGTATCGGAGCAGCAAGCTTCACTAGCCATGACGATCCTCGCCGGCTGCTCTAGAGAGCAAGTGTGCCGCAGTGTCTCAAGACCAAGAACGCTGGATGATCTGCGCCGTGTTCAATTCGCGCCCATCCATCGCCGCGAAGCGGTTCTCCAGCCCGGCCGAATGGCGTAGGGGCCAAAGAGCGGCGGGTTGGACCATCGTGAGAGGATACCAGCGGTTGCCTCTGAGCCCAACGATTGGTCCGGGTGACCCCCTCTGGTACTCTGTACCCGACTATTCCCTGCTGGACAACGGAGTACATCGAAGTGCCGGGCAAGCCAACCACCAATCGAGGTTCGACTCCAACGGACTCGCCCGTTGCCATCGACGCGTCGTCGAAACGACCTGTCAAGGACAACGTGACGGCCTCTGACAGCAAACCCAACCCCAACAAATCCTCCGGCGGCGATCTCTTCATCGTTGACAACAGCGATGCGGAGTGGAAGGTGCGCCGTTAGCCGATAGCGTAATGTAATGATGATGGCCAAAAGGGGGCCGGTCGGTGGACCACGGGGTGGATTCCGGTCGATGGTGCTCGTGACTGGCAAGAGGATAAAGATGCGACAAATTGCTGTCACAAGGACAACTCATCGATTCCTGCCTGATCCACGCCGGGTGATCGTCAAGCCCCACCTTCCCGGCGAGGAGACCTACACCCCCGACGGCAAGTCACGAGTGAAGGTGGTGATGGAGCGGATCCTGGCGATCCCGGATCGGGAGGCTGCCGGCATTCTGGATAACGTGCTCCAGGACTTCGCGCACCGCCACCGTGACTTCACGCAGGTGCTGCAGCACAACTTCCAGATGGTCGAGCATCATCTCGAGCAGGATGTCAGGCTCTCCGAGGAGCGACGTCTGCTGATCGGGGCGTACTTCTCCCACGAGTACTCGATTGAAGCGGCGGCCCTCTTCAACCCTTCGATGGTGTCCGCTCCAGACCAGAGCGGTCTGGCCTCCGGCGAGCAGCGCTTCATCATGAGCGTGCGGGCAGTTGGCGAGGGCCACGTTTCGTCGATCGGGTTTCGCACCGGCGTCATCGACAAGCGGTGCAACCTCACGTTTGAACCCGTCAGCCGCTACGCCATTACGGGAAGCCGCAAGACCCCACTGTACGACAAGCTCCTGTTCGGATCCAAGCTCGATGAACTTGGTGCCGACCACCAGATCGCGTCGCACGTCCTGGATCCGCTCCCGGAACGATTCACGTTCGACGACTTGGAACGCGGATTGGCTTCGCTCGATGAGAAACAGCTCTCTCGCGCCATTGCCCACGAGACTGTCAAGATGGTCCACCTCCTCGCCTCCTCGAACTACCTCGTGGTGTATCCGCACGAGTCGGTGGTATCGGAACGGATCATCTTTCCTGCGGGCCCCAGGGAGACACAGGGTATGGAGGACGCGCGGTTTGTCCGGTTCGTACACGACGACGGATCGGTCATCTACTATGCGACCTACACCGCATACGACGGGTTCGAGATCCTGCCCCAACTTATCGAGACCAAGGACTTTCTGTCGTTTCGAGTCGCGACACTCAACGGTGCGTGTGCCCAGAATAAGGGGATGGCATTGTTTCCTCGTCTGATCGACGGCAAGTACACGATGCTCTCTCGCTTCGACAAGGAGAACTCCTATCTGATGCGGTCAGACAAAGTGCGGTTTTGGAGTGACACCCAGATGCTCCAGGCACCGATGCAACCATGGGAACTCATCCAAATCGGCAACTGCGGCTCGCCGATCGAGACCGAGGCGGGCTGGCTAGTCCTCACGCACGGCGTGGGGCCGATGCGGTGCTACGCCATCGGCGCCCTGCTCCTGGATCGGGAGGATCCCAGCCACGTCATCGCCCACCTGCCTGATCCGCTCTTGGCGCCCGAGGAAGATGAGCGGGAAGGCTATGTGCCCAACGTCCTGTACTCCTGTGGCGGCATGGTTCACCGCGATAATCTCGTTATCCCGTACGCATTCTCCGACGTCGGGATCAAGGTCGCTCTGGTTCAGTTGCCCGACCTGCTCGATCAATTGAACGAACACCGATGTGATGGATGAAGCTGGAGCCCCAAGGCACCGGCCAGCCGCAAAGAGACGATGTTCGTTCGCGAGCGTTAGTCATGAGCGCTGGTCTTTTTGCGCCCTTTCAGCGCCAAGACCTTCCAATACGCTCGGATGTAGTCATCGACCATGCGTTCCCGGCTGAAGCGAGTCTCCGCGGACGCCCGGATGCGGTCACGATCCAGACTTCCGAGGTTTTGGATTGCGGCAATCGCCTCCTCGATGGAGTTCACCAAGAACCCGTTCTCGCCGGGTTGAATGAGCTCGGGCATCGACCCTCGTGCACAGGCGATGACCGGGGTACCGCAAGCCATCGATTCCACGACGCTGAGGCCAAACGGCTCGTCAAAGTTGATTAGATGTAGCAATCCGCAGGCTCTCCCGAGTACATCGCAGCGCCGATCGGGGCCAACCGGGCCGATGTACCGCACGTGCTTTTCGTCCAGGCGCGGCGCCACCTCGCGGTCGAAGTATTCCTGGTCCTGGATGATGCCGGCAATAACGAGTGGCTTGCCAACCCGCGATGCCACTTCGATGGCCTCCGCGGCCCCCTTGTCAGGGTGGATCCTTCCAAAGAAGAGAAGGTAGTCACCTTCCTCGGGATGGTGTACGAATTCCTCGATCTCGATGCCGTGGTGGATAGTCGCCAAGTAAGTCAGCTTCGTGTGCCGATCGGCGTCGCTGATCGCGACGTAGTACGTCGAACGGTCGTACTTCTCGTACACCGGGACGATATCCGGCGATGAGAACCCGTGGATCGTTGTAAGGACAGGCGTCTCCACCAAACCGCTGTAGGTCAGCGGCAGGAAGTCGAAGCTGTTGTGGATCAGGTCG
>CBDUST010000329.1:0-4503 GCA_965369945.1 uncultured bacterium
ACTTCGTGCCTATGTGCCTCGGTCCCTTTTGTCTGCTCATCTGTGTTCATCTGTGGTTACCTCTTATCCCCAGTTCCCAAGTAGAATGAGTAAGTCGCCTGCGCCGACGACACAGTCACCGTTCAAGTCCGCCACACAATTCTCACAATCATCGCACTTCCCCCAATTGGCAAGGAGGATCAGCACATCGCCCGCCCCGACTATTCCGTCGCCGTTGAGGTCGCCGAGGATGACGGGACCGACTTGAATAGCCACCGAATTCCCATCCTGCACGACCTCCCAGAACCGCGGCGGCGGGAGCTTTGGCAAGTCGAACTCAAACGGCAGCAAGTCGAGGTTTGCCTGAGCAATCATGAACGTATCGCCGGCCTTGGGCACAAAGCCGTCAACAAGATCAATGCGAGGGTCGAATCCATCAGCGACGCCGGACACACTGATGGCGGCGGTCTCGTAATCGTCGCTGCTAGCCAGTTCGATAATCGTTTGCGGCTCATCGCTGTCAGGCAGCCAGTCGCCGCGAATCAGATCGCCGTTGACAATCACTTTTCCGTCTTCCGAAAGTGTCCACCGACCCCAGGCAAAAAGGCCGATGTAGAGATCACCGTTGACGGTCCAGGTTGAGCCGGAGCCGGTGACGATGACTTCACCCACACCGCCTTCGAAAGTGCCGTGCTGACCCTTGAGGAACGTTCCGAGTGTAGCGAAGACCTCGTTGGTCACAGTTGCGCCGTCCTCGATGATGAGCGTGCCGAAGCCGCTCATTCCCACGTCCAGGGAGCCGAAGATCGTCCAGGCCGAGCCGGGCCCGGTTACCACAAGTTCGCCGAATGAGGATAACTGTTGTCCGATGATGCCGAGGTCGCTCAAGACCTGTGCGCCATCGGCGATGGTCAGCGTTCCGAAGCCGCCTTTGCCGACAGCGAGCGTGCCCAAGCAGTCCCACGTCGTTTCCTCGCCCGTCACGAAAACGTCACCAAACGAGCCACCTCCAGCGGCAACGAACGCCTCGGCGTTGGTCACCATGGCACCGTCACTGATCGAAACTAATCCCGCGCCTTGATTGCCCACTCGCAGTTGCCAGTCGTTGAGAAGTTGCGCGTCTGAACCGGCAACGGTAAGCATGCCAAAGGCGCCTTCCGCCAAGCCGATGTCGGTGAACTGACTGTGCAGCGTGCCGCCGGCAATATTCAGAGCGGCGGTGTCCACCTCCGTTTCGCCGATGACGATCGATGGTGTGTTGCTCATTGGGTTGATCAACGTGTAGCTGGTGTCGTCAAAGTCGAAGATCACCATGCCGCTATTGATGAGTACGCGATCGGTACTCTGATCGCTCGGGAACGATACGATATAGAGGCCGGCCTGGTCGAAAATCGCGGTGTCTTGTTCGCCGGGAACACCGAGTTCCTCGCCGTCGAGCCAACCAAAGAGATTGTCAAAGTCCCCGCTGAGACCGACGCCATCGAAGCCGATCCAATACCGCTCCAGACCGCCAGCCGTCACCGGCTGCGCGAGCACGGCGATTGAAGCGAATACGATGGTGGTCGCGAAGATGTTGATCTTCATTCTCATGGCTCATTCCCCTCAATAGTCAGTGTGGCGTTGTGCTTGTCGTTGGCTGGTCCCGTTGAGCGGTATAGCCGCGGCTTCTTCGGCGCCCAATGTCGCTGCCAATTCGCCGGCATCGGCGGATTTCCGCCCAGCGTATCCCGGCCGAGGATGCCGTCCGTGGTAAGTATGTGGTGAGAGAGAGGCACCCCGTCGTAGCCGAACGAAATGTAATAGCCGTCTTCGCCGAACGGTGTGCCGCGATGCCACAAGCCGTCCACACCATCGGTCTGCTTGAGAATCTGTTGGTCGGCGTCGAAGACCTCGGTGTTAGGCAGCAGCCGTACGTGCCCGTCGTAGAACAGCGTGGCCGGCGTCGAATCGATGCCGTGGTTGAAGTAGTAGGGCTCACAGCCTTCGTAGGTGCCGAATAGCGGGTCAAAATCGGGGTTGCACTCGGTCGGTGGATCCTGCACCCAGTGGTGCTCGATCATCTGTGTTTTCAAATCAGGATACTGCGCTTGGAACAGACCCGGGGACTGGAAGCCGTAATCCAAATCCCATGGGTTCTGCCATCCTCCCGCGGCGTTGGAGCGCATTACATCAGGGTCAAACATTGCCGCTGGTGATAGGACGTAGCTGACCCAAATTGGCGGATTGCCTTCAGTGTTGAACTCCGTGGGATCGTCCCAGAGCGGCTCGGCCAGCTCGTAGGGGACCGTATCGTTGGGCGCGTAGAACGTAGGGTCGTAGTACCGGCCGTTGACGTAGTCGTGAAACGCCTTGGAGCTCGCCAGGCGGAAGTTGCCGAAACCGTCGACGGCTTGTTGCATGTCCGGAAACCCGATCGGGTAGACCGCCCAGTCGTGGCTGACAACGCACGGCCGGTAGGCATAGAGACCGCAGCTGAAGTCTGGGATGCATCCCCAGCCTGCGAGGATCGGCGGATAGCAGCCCGGATCGCCGGGCCAGAAGCAGCCGCCGTGGGCGTCGCAATAGTCCTGAACGTTGTCGTAGAAACCCAGGTCATCGACGGTCCAGGTGACCTGCCGGCCGTTCCAATCCGCCGCGTACAGCACGTGAGCCACACTCAGCCTCACAAGATTGTCCATCGATTCCTGAACCATCGAATCGCCCCTGACCCGCGCCAGCGTCGGAAGCGCCAGGGAGGCGAGAATCGTGACGACGACCAGAACGATCAGTAGATCAACGATGGTGAATCCGGTTGCGTATCTTGGGCGTCTCATGACAGAAAGCCTCCTCGAAGCTCGACCCGCCCCGCACCATTACGCCGACGCCAGCCTACGACGACCGAGCCGGCACGAGCACGCTCATCGGGTCGCTTCAATAGGTCTATATGCCGGTTTTGGCTCGATTCTGCGCAAAGTGCAAAGTTTTTTTTCATCGACCGCTGTCAGACACTCATACGCCGGGCAGCGCGGTACCCAGGAGGTACAATGCGCCGATGTTCAGATCGCCGATGCGAGCAAGCATGATTCCGCTGATGGTCCTAGTGGTACTGTGCAGCGGCTGTGTTCGGCGCACGATCATGATCACCTCCGAGCCGCCCGGCGTACTCGTTTGGGTCAACGATCGGGAGGTTGGCCGGACGCCGGTCAATATCGATTTCGAGCATTACGGCGTCTACGACGTGCGGCTGGAGTTAGCCGGCTATGAACCGATGATGACCTCCGGAAAGGCTGCCCCGCCGTGGTGGGATGGCGTGGGGGCGGACTTCTTCGCGGAGCTGGTCCCGGCCGACCTCCACACCGAGGTCCATTGGCACTATGACCTCGCGCCGCTCACGGACGATCGTGAGGCCCTCGTCGATCGAGCTGATCGGCTGCGCCAGGACCTATCCAACCCCCAAACGACCGACTCTCAGGCAAGTTCCGCAGCGGACGGCGATTGAGACCAGTGAATCCGTGGTCCGGGGGCCGGGGGGCTGGTCAACCGCCCAATTCCCGACAGGTCGATCGCTCCAGGTCGTCGAGTAGAGTGGGCGCGGCGATCGGTGTCGGTCGGAATAGGGAGGGCCGACGGGCCGTCTTGATCTATGCGAGATGTGACTCGTTTCAAAGGGAGTACTTCCATGAGGTCTGTCGTTGCCTTAGTCGTAACACTTGTATTGCTCGTTGGTGTAGTGACCGTAAAGGTGAGCGGTCAGCAGAAGCCGGTGCAAGCCGACCCCGCCGTGGCGCAGAGCGCGAATGCCGCAAGCGACGAACAAGAGGAGCAAACCGATCCGTTGCAGTTGCTCCTGGACGAGATTGCGCGCCTGCACGCTGAGATTCTGACACTTCGTCGGCAAATGGCTCAAGCGCAGTTGGACTCGTCGCAGTCCAAGCGCGAGTTGGCGGAGCTGCGCCAATTCATTGACGACCATCACGAGTATGGGCAGGATTTTCAACAGTACAAGGCCGTGAAAGCGATCGCCGAACGAGCGGAATTGGAACGTCGCCAAGACGTTGCGCGCCAGCAGCGCGATGCGCAGCGAGCCGAACGACAGGCGAAGTGGCAAATCGCACGGGCCGAGCGCGCCCAGCGCGAGGCTCAGGCGCGCCAACTTGCGGACTATCGACGCGCCGGATTCACACCGCTGGGCCTGGATGTCTACGCCGGGAAAATGGCGTACCACTACCGCTCCATGAACACGACCGGATACGACATCGAATACGACCCGTTCCTCAGCGGGTACTTCGTCGATCGAGATTACCGGCGCGCGCGCCCGGACTTCTCCTCGATGAACATCTCCGGTAGTGTGTTGAACGCTTCCGATGAAGTTCGGAACCTCGGCGTCGCCATCGCATTTTTCGATGAGAACGGCAACCAGGTTGGAAGCGAAACGATTCAAATCAACAACGCCAGACCGAACGTACCCTATCCGTTCAGTTCAACACTAACGATGGCGTTGAATCGGCCGTTCTCATCGTCCACGACGTACGTGCTGTACGCCGA
>CBDUST010000330.1:0-4485 GCA_965369945.1 uncultured bacterium
GCGTACGTGACGCCGGCTACAGCGATGGCGAGATCGCAGAGATCGTCGCCGCCGTAGCGCAGAACATCTTCTCCAATTACTTCAATCACGTTGCACAAACGGAGGTGGATTTCCCGCACGTGGAGGTTCGCCAGCTGGCTTCAGCATGACGTTCATGGGATGCACGCGGGCGTCGAGCGCGAGTTCGTGCGACAGTTGGTTCAGGTGGCGACCCGACGTGCGGTAGGAGCGGACTGATGAAGACGCTCATTTGCCCTACATGTGGCTGTTCCCTGGTGAGGCTGGGGATCAGCAAAGAGAAGTCGGTAACGAACCGCTCCAACGGAAAAGAATATCACTTCTGTTGCCAGGGATGCGCCGACCTGTTCACTGCTGCTCCGGCAACGTACCTTGAGCAAACGAACGATTTGGTTGTATGTCTGACCTGTTTGGCTGAGAAACCAATCGAATCCGCCGTGACCATGAACGTCGGTGGGCAGGAAGTTCACTTTTGCCGGTGTCCATATTGCGCAGAAGTGTTCCAGAAGAACCCCGATTTTTACATTCAACGCCTGGACGGGATCATCCCGAACGAAGGTGTGCTTGACCATGACGGATGTTGTGTGAGGCCGGAGTAGAAAGCCCTGGCTGAAATGAAATGATGGGTCACCGAGCCATAGGAGCCAGCCATGTCACAATGTTGCGTCATACCTCACACGGGGTCCCCGCCAACTTGCCCGATGAATGGCCAAGGTACGAGACCTGTCGGGCGGAAGACCGTTGAGAGCCTGATCAAACCAGAGGCGAAGGCGAGCTTGACCCCCCAGCCCTACCACTTCTGCAATACCCCGGATTGCGACACGGTTTATGTCTCGGCTTTGGGCGATCACCTCGTCACCAAGGACATGCTGACAGTGCGCGTGGGGATCAAAGAGAACGAGGATCCGATTCCGCTATGCTACTGCTTCGGGTATGACCGTCAGGCGGTTCGCGATGACATCCGCCGCAAAGGCGACACGAACATCCAGACAATCATCACCCAGCGCGTGAAGGCTGGAGAATGTCGGTGCGAAGAGACGAATCCGAGCGGAGGATGTTGTTTGGGAAGCGTCGCGAAGACGATTAAGTACGCTCGCGCCTTGAAGGAACAGGGACTACTCTAACTGGGACGGTTTCCTGACGAGTTGCTTGTGCCCACCACGCGCGCACACCGCCCACCGTCTGAACGCGTAGGTGTTCGCTACACGTACTTGCAGCTTCGGGACTGAACTTTGGCCATCCGGCTGACTTCGATCGCAACGACGACGTTGGTGTATCCGATCTTCTCGCCCTCCTCGCCAACTGGGGGCCGTGTCCATAAAGAAGGCATCAAGGCATCAGTAGCGAGCCGCCGCGTCCCGGCGAGCGGGCGTCGCTGTCAATCCGTCCCCACTCCTGCCTAAGCGGCCCGACAGGGCCGCCAGGCCGCCGTTTTGGGGCAGGACTCGGCCAATCGACCCCGTCCCCGCACCCAAGTTCGACATCAGGGTTTGGAATTCGAGGGGGGCGTTATGCTGGTGCTCGAATGGCCCGCTGGTGGAGCCGGGCGAAGGTCAAATGGGGAATGTCGGAGTAGCCGTTTACCATCCACCTGTGAGCGGGTATTGTTATGTCCGCATCGCGTCCCGAGCCGGTGACCTAGAAAGGGCTTGTTCGATGCGTCACTTGAGTCAGGTTTGGTTGGCTGTCTATTTCCTTGTCGCCGCGCCCTGGTTTGCGATGGCCGGGTGCGCGAGCAACCAGGCCAAGCTGGCTTCGAGCGGTGCAGAACCGCGCGCGGGCGACTCCACCGAGATCCGCGGGCTCCTTGCCCGCTATGAGACAGCGCTCAACGCTGGCGACGTTGACGGCGTGATGAGCGTGTACGGCGCCGCCCCTGTATTCATGCCCCAGCACATGCCCGCATCCGTGGGCCGAGAGGCCGTTCGCTCGACCTATGCGCAGATCTTCACCCAGATTCGACTTGCGATTCGCTTCGAGGTCGATGAAATCGAAGTACTCGGTGAGTCTGCCTGGGCGCGTACGAGGTCCAGTGGGCGCGTCACGGTTCTCGCTAGCGGCGACGAGGGGGATGAATCCAACCAGGAACTCTTCATTCTGAGGCGGGAGAGCGAAGGATGGCGCATCTCGCGCTACATCTTCACGACGACGAATCCGCCGCGATAGCGGACCGGAGACCTCACGGTAGACGAATCAGATGAAGGACAGCGGCACAATGCGTAACAACCTAATCAAATCGGAGGTGTAAAGATGCAGCAAGCATGGAGCGAGTGGGCCCCGTTGCCGCTTCGGCTGATCATCGGCGTGGGGTTTGTGTATCACGGTGCACCGAAACTGTTCACGGCGGACGGGCACGAAATGTTCCTGGGAATGCTGCAGAACATCGGCGTGCCAGCAGCGGGATTGATGGCGTGGCTGGTCGGGATCGTAGAGTTGCTGGGCGGGCTCGCACTCATCGCGGGTGCATTCATGTCGGTCGTAACAATACTCCTCATAATCAACATGCTGGTCGCATTGTTCACAGTGCACCTGCCGAACGGGTTTAGCTTCATCCACGTCACTGGCATGACTGATGCGGGCCCACAGTTCGGAATGCCCGGATATGAGGTGAATTTACTATATATCGCGGGATTGCTTGCGCTGTTTCTTCGGGGCCCCACTCATTTGTCCGTCGATCAACGATTGGCGGAGCGAAAGGCGGGCGGGGCACGTTAGACTCGCGCTCGGCAAGCTCGGTGGGGGAGCCGGGCGAAGGTCAAGACGGCACTGTCGGGGAACCGTTCAGCGGGGTGAAAATCTGTCCCCATGGAACAAAGGAGATCAGCCATGTCCAGCTTCAATAATCAGCAGACAGTCATCATCACCGGCGGCGCGACGGGCATCGGCTTCGCCGTGGCCGAGCAGTTTCTGGAGCGCGACGCCAACGTCGTGCTCAACGGGCGCACGGAATCGAAACTGCGGGCAGCCGCTGAGCGCCTGCGAACACCGGATCGCGTCGCCATCGTGGCCGGCGACATCACCCAGCCCAAGACAGCCGGTCGCATCGTTGACGAAGCGGTCGCGAGATTCGGCGGTGTCGATGTTCTGATCAACAATGCCGGTATCTTCGCCATGAAGCCGTTCACTGACTACACGGTGGATGAGCTTGATGGATACCTCGGGTACGTGCGCGGGACGTTCGTTCTCACCCAGGCGGTTGTACGTCGCATGCGCGAACAGGGCGCGGGCGGGGCGATCGTCAATATCGGCACAATCCTTGCGCACAACGGCGTGGCGGGCATCCCGTCGAGCGCACCGATTGCGGCCAAGGGGGGCATCACTGCGCTGACGAAGAATCTCTCGTCGGAGTTAGCGGCGGACAACATCCGCATCAACGCCGTGGCTCCGGGCGTCGTCCCCACGGCGTTGTACGGAGAGCTGAGCCCAGAGGATCTCGCCGCGCTGCACGGTATGCAACCTTTGGGGCGATACGGCACGCCGAAAGATGTGGCCGACGCAGTGGTTTTCCTCGCCGAAGCGCAATGGGTAACGGGCGTCATTCTGCCCGTGGACGGAGGCGTCGACGCCGGAGGCGACGGAACGACGCGCCGTCGCGAAGCGCTCGCTGCTACTTCGTGAACTCTTCATACGGAGGAGGCGAAGACGCAAGCGTGAGTCGTATCGAAACGGACGAAATTCTGCGGCTCGTATCTTCGCCTCCTGCATTTCGGCCTCATGAACCACATGCTCGAAGCCGGCGACCATCGTGCGCTGGCCGGGTCCGCTCCAGCGAGTGGTTAGCGCGTGCCATGATCTTACCGATCTTCGAATGAAGCCTTCAACCACTCCCCCAAATGAGAAGTAGCCTCCGAAATTGTCGGTGGTTCCGCTTTTTCTTTGGCGCTGACCAGCACCTTCGCGGGACGTCGTCGTCTTCTTGACTGTCGAACGCCGATGTCGCCCTCAATCCCTAACCGCCGGACGAAGCTCGATATCCAGTTTATGTGCTGCGCGGACGATGGTCAGCGTGAGTGCCTGCTGATTCTGTAAATCGGTGAGCAGCCGATGCAGATCGTCTACGCTTGTCACGATGCGCTCGTTGACGGCGACTATCAGGTCACCAGCCAAGATTCCGCCCGCGGATGCCGGCCCACCCGGTTCTATGGCCACGACTTCAACGGCGCGGTCGCTGAGGAGGTCAAGCTCTCGGACACGATCGCGCGGAATTAGAATGACGGTCGCGGAAATGCCGAGATAAGGCCGACGAACGCGACCGTGGCTGATTAACTCGCCGACAACCCACTTGGCTGTGTTTGCCGGGATCGCAAATCCGAGCCCTTGTGCCAAGGCGATGATGGCCGTGTTGATCCCGATTACTCGGCCGTGCGAATCGACGAGCGGTCCGCCTGAGTTCCCTGGATTCAGCGGGGCTGAGTGTTGAACGATGTTATCGATCAGCCGGCCTTCTTGCCCGCGCATGCTGCGGCC
>CBDUST010000331.1:0-4448 GCA_965369945.1 uncultured bacterium
CGACCGCGGGCGGTTGCGACAAGCTCGGTGGCGCTGGTCGGTGATGCAGCCGGTTATGTGGAGCCGTTTACCGGCGAAGGGATGAGTTGGGCCCTTGTTGGTGCTGAAGTCCTGACCGACGTCGCAGCCGATCAATCGCCGGGTGAGTGGACACAAGCTGCCGCGGATCGCTATCGACGCGCATGGCAAGCGCGCATCGGTCGCCGGCAATGGTTGTGTCGGGCCGTCGCTTGGTCGCTGAAGCATCCTCGTCTTCTTGGCATCCTTGCCGGTGTGGTGGCGCGACCGGAACCGCTTGGGCGAGGTCTTGTCGGTAAACTGGTGATGCCGTGAGTCAACTCAAAGAATCGCCGTCTCGCTCGCAGGTTCACCCGAGACTCTCGGGCAGTGCGACCGCCGCCCAGGCGCGACTGGTCGGTTTGGGCCTCGCCACGCCCAAGCCGTGCTTCTCGCAAGCCCTGATCGCCCAGCGCCTCGCCGACCTGTGGGGATTGACCGGGCAAGAGGCCGAACGCTGGCAACGGATCGTGGATGGGAGCAACATCGATCAACGTCACAGCGTGATGCCGGTCGAAGAAGTCATCGGGCTCTCTACGAAGCAGCGAATGGAATCGTACGAGCAACACGCGTCGCCGTTAGCGGAGGACGCAGTCCGCCGCGCACTAGCGAATTCTGATATCAACGCCGCGGACGTCACGGATCTAATCATCGTTTCCTGCACGGGGTTCTCAGCGCCTGGACTCGATATTTCGCTGATCCAACGGTTCGGTATGCCCCTTTCCGTCAATCGCACCATCATCGGGTTCATGGGTTGTTTCGGCGCGATCAACGGCTTGCGCAGCGCGGTGCGTACATGTGTGGCTGATCCGGACGCAGTGGTTGTCGTGGTCTGCGTGGAATTGTGTTCGCTGCATATTCGCAGTGATCCAAGCGCACAGAACCAAGTGGCGTCGGCACTGTTCGCCGACGGAGCGGCCGTTGCGATCGTCGTCGGCGAGCGCATAGCGATCGAACGCGGGCACGCGGGTATCGGGCGCTTAACGATTGGCCACAGCAGACTCATCCCCGAGGGACGGGATTGGATGACCTGGCGGATCACGGATGAAGGGTTCGCCATGACATTGACGCGCCAGGTTCCGGTCATACTGCGCAAGCGAATCGCCTCGTACGTTGCCAGTGTTTCGCCGCAGCGCCCCAACTGCTACATCATTCACCCTGGCGGAGCCGGCATCCTTGACGCTGTCGACAGTGGACTGAACCTGCAAGGAACGTCCGGCCTGGATTCCGCCCGCACAGTCTTGCGCTGCTTTGGCAATATGTCCTCATGTACCGTGCTGTTCGTGCTGGAGCAGGCACTTGCCGACGGCTACCGCTTGCCCGGGCTGATGTTGGCCTTCGGGCCCGGCCTGAGCATCGAGAGCCTCGCGATTCTGCTTGATGACGGCGCATAGTCTGCCCCATCGAGAGCCCGGTTGCCCGAATACGTACCGATAACTGTGTGTCCTTGAATTGGCGTGGTCTGATTCCACTTTGCGCGGCCGCCGGACCGATAGCCTCACCCGGCAGGGCGTGAGGAGTTCGGGAAGCAAGTACTATCTACGAGGGTCCAGATCGTCCGACCCACCTGGAAAAAGTGCTTCCCGAACTCCACGGGCCCTGTCGAGAACTTCTCACACTTCACATATGCGGCCGCTACGATTAGGGCATGTCCGAATCCACCGCCGTCGCAACCGCTCAATCCCGCCGCCCCATCCGCCTCGGAGTCGTGAGCTTCGTCAACACGTTGCCGCTCATTGACGGGTTGGAGAACCTCGCCGACATTGAATTGCGCCGCACGGTTCCGAGTCTGTTGATCGATCAACTGCTCGATGATGAAGTTGATGTCGCGCTGTGTTCGTCGATTGACTATCAACGGTCCGATGAACCGCTGACCATTCTGCCCTGCGGTCTGCTTGGATGCGATGGCGCGACCATGACAGTCCGTCTCTACAGCACCCAACCTCCTGAGAAAATCAATCGCATTTACTGTGACACCGATAGCCACACGTCGATCGTGCTCCTTCAGATCCTGCTCAAGGAGCTGTATGACCTTCAACCCGAGTTGATCGATTACAACGCGCGCGAACACGTCGCGCACAATCGGCCGATCGATTGGCCTGAGGCGATGCTGCTGATCGGCGATAAAGTTGTCACGGATTCGCCGCCTGCGATTCGCTATCCTCACCAACTCGACCTCGGTGCGGTATGGGTGGAACAAACGGGTCTCCCGTTCGTCTTTGCACTATGGCTGGCCAAGTGCAACACCGACGTTCAGTTGCTGACCGCAGCGAACGCAGTGCTCGATCGTCAGCGTCGCCACAACGAGCTTGATCGACTTGATCGAATCGTTCGCCGCCATGCAGTGCCTCGGAATTGGCCGGAGGATCTGGCCGCGGACTACCTCAAACAGAAGCTTGCCTTTGAGGTAACCGACCGACGGCTTGCTGGGCTGGAGCTATTCTTTGATAAGGCGTTGGAGCACGGTCTGATTTCCCACAAGCGGAAGCTGGAGATTCTGGGGACATGAAGGAATACACCCGGCTCCACGCTCCCGATCGCGCGGCTCGGTGACGGCTATCCTTGACCCGGCCATGCCTCGTATCGCTCGATTCAAGATCACCGCTATCGACGAACTGTGCAGGCAACTCGTGCGGGCGCCGGTGCATGTTCGCCGTCGCCAAATGGACGCAGCGGAGCAACTCGCACAAGAGGTGGATTCGACTCGTACGTATCCCGAGGATTTTGTCCGATACCGGATCACCGGCTATCGCCCCGAGAGCACCGGTCCGCCGGCAATGCTCGTTGGCGAGGCGTTGGTGGGGGACTTGGCCACGTTAGTGCAGCAGTTGAGCCACACGCTGGACTTGCCGTTGGATCACGATGATCGATCCGCGATTTCACTGAGTGACGTGGCGTCGCGCTTGCGCGTCTCAGCCAAGTCACTCCAGCGGTATCGGCGTCGAGGATTGGTCTGCCATTACGTGACTTTCACGGACGGCGTGAAACGACTGGCCTGCTTCGAGGACGTGCTGCAACGATTCATCGAGCAACATCGCAAGAAGCTAGACGATGCTGCCGACTTCTCACGCGTTGATAAATCGATTGAGCAGCAGATTGTCATTGAAGCGGCATCGCTCCATCTGTCGCGCAATCTCTCACTCAGTGCAGCGGCGAAGGAACTGGCGAGCAAATACCGCCGGGCACACGAGACCGTTCGCGCCATACTTTGGCGGCACGATCGTCGGTCGCCCTCGCCGACATTTACCGAGCATGGCCCGCTAACTGATCGTGACATCCGATTCATATTTCGCGCAATCCAGTTTGGTGTTTCACCTGCGGTCCTCTCACGACGATTCGCCAAGACTCCCGCGACCATTCATCGCGCGTTCAATCGCCGACGCGGTGAGTTGCTCCGGCCGTTGGAGCTGCCCTATATCACACTCCCGACGATGGATCGCCAAGACGCTGAAGCGGTCATCCTTTGTTCACCGCCCGTCACCGGCGGGTTGAGTGAGATGCCGACATCGCTCGACGCCTTGAGCGTGATCGAAACGGCTCATCAATCAGAACCTCCCGATGAGAATGTGGAGCAATCGATTATTGGGGCACATAACCTGGTGAAACGGCGAGCGAGTCGAGCGATCAAAGCACTGCCGGACGAGCCGACCGCACGCGCGTTGGATGAGATCGAAACCGATCTGAGATGGATCACGCTGCTCAAGGTGACGCTCATAGAGTTGGGATTGCCCGCGGCGATTGGGGCCATCGAACAGACGCTGCATCGATCGCTGGCCCATCAGCCATCCGACGAGATACGAATGCTGCTTTGCCTGGCGATACAGGTTGCCGGTATTGCGGTTGATCAAGTTGATCCAACCCGCGGCCAACGACTGGATCACCGGTGTGGGTACGAGATGGATCGCGCGCTGGCTGTGCGCCGTGTGCAATCGGTGTCAAAACGAGCCGCAAGTCGACATGCCCCCGGAACGGTGACGCTCGTCAATCCCTTCGCTTCGCTCGATCCCTGGCAGTTCTGGCTTGACCTCCGACCTGACCTTCGACCTCATCTTGACGAGCTTGATGATCGTTTGTGCACAATGATCAAACTGCGGTACGGGATCGACGGTCATCGCCCTCGATCGGATAAGGAGCTTGCCGAGCAGTTTGGAATGACGACCACAGTCGTGGTCCGAGCAGTCCGCAAAGCGCATGGCCAACTGCGCGCCGCACATCGACCATGAGGAGGGTGGGAACCACAGATGAACACAGATGAACACAGAGACGGGTCAATCATCGCCACGTTTAGCGGTCGCTCCCCGAGCGGCGCGGTTGAGCGCCAGACGTTAGCTGTCCCGTTTTCTATTCCGACCGTTTAGCCTCGCCGGCCACGGCGGGTCGAACGTCAATGA
>CBDUST010000332.1:0-4441 GCA_965369945.1 uncultured bacterium
GGGGCCGTAGCTCAGTTGGGAGAGCGCTTGCATGGCATGCAAGAGGTCGTCGGTTCGATCCCGATCGGCTCCACTACCGAAAACGGCCGTAGGTGTTTAGGTTCAAGCACTTGCGGCCGTTCTCATGCGCTGGCGGCAACGTGCAACTGTACCCCGTTGTACCTGGAAATACCGCACAAGTGCAGCGCCCGTGCAGCGCGGCGTATCCACCACCATCGTCATCGGATGCTGTTGTGTGGGCTCGCCGAAGCCGCTTGGACGCCCGCTGGCTTCGGCCGGAATCCAATCAACGCCCAAAACCCACGGACGCGACACAGGCCAGATACGGGCGTCTTGCGCAAGGCCGTTCGGCCGTTGGTTCACCGTTGGTTATTCGACGGCGGGGCGCGCAAGACGTAGTTGGTATCCACACTGATATCACACTGATCCGGCACACTGCTAGCACTGTTCCCATTCTCAGTGCTTCCCCAGTGTTCCGCCCCACTGTTCCGACTCGCATCGGCTAGTTGGCCACGGTGATATCACGGTGTTCCGCACCGTTCCCATCCCCGGTGATACTTCGGTGTTCATCACCGAGAATCCATTGCCGCCCATCGGGTGTTCGACCGTTTGATAACCGTTTGTTCTTCAACGGTGGTGCGTTGCACGATCCCGGCCATTCTCGGTGCTGTCTCGGTGCTAAACCAACGCACCGTAGGGTCTTCGCTGCCGTTGAGCAGACTTCCCGCCCCGATAAGCGCCGCCAACACCCAGAGCACCCAGCCAACAACCGCTAAGAAAATGGTCACGACTGCTCCTTCATTCTCCGAATCTGATCCATCAGATCAGCCGCCTTGGCGCTATCGGAGTAATGCTGCTGTTTCAGGTACTTGCGGATCAGCGTCAACTCTTCAACAGCCCGACCGATCCCATACACGACGGCCCCCGCCGCCAACAGGCTCAAAGCCACCAGGACGGTGAACACCAGCGAAACTCCCGGCACCCCGACCATGATGGGCACTATCAGCAAGACGGCGAGGCCCGCCAAGGCGAAGCCGACGATTTTCATCGTTGCGCCTCCAACCCCCGGCTCAGTTGAAACCTCTACCGCTCAGCCCTACCCGCCGAACTCGACAGACAGCCCGTGCGAGGCAGCTACTCCTCGTGCAGCTCTATCCAACCGCTCCAAAGACCGTTGGAGTCTTGGAGGTTCCTCTCAACGAGCCCGTCGCTCCATGCCCGGTAGACCGTGGTGTCTTGGGTGCTGGCACCATCAGTCGCCGCGATGCCAACTACTGTTGGCAGATGAGACTGCGGCTGTGCGTAGGTTTCCGTCCTGAGCAGGCTCCACCCCAGCAGGCACGCTGGATCGTTTCGACGTCGTCCTTCAAAGTCACCTGCTTCAGAAGGAAAGTACCAGGCTCGAACGCGGCCATACCAGCTTCGTATCCAGTCTCCAAGCTGTCATAGAAGTCGAGCAGTTTGGTGTCATGCACAACCGCCCACTTGCCTTCGTGACCGTCCGCGACCCATTGCACACGGTTAACGTCAAAGAACTTCGTCTCCGTCTCCAGTGGCATTTCAATAACCCCATTCATTGCTGTTAATGCGCTTCAGCATATACGAACCATCAGCACGGTTCTAGCCTGCCATGCCAAAAGTGGATAATCGGGACCACTTCCCTACTTATCAGCCATTCCGAAGACCCGGGATCAACCTGATGGCTGGCAGTCAGCCGGATGCTGGCCTGCGACCCTAGGGTAGACGCAATCCCCTGACCAGTGGTGTGCCCGGAGACGCCAAGTATTCCTGGCAGCATCCGCCCGATTCCTGGAGCTTCGTCGGTGAAATGCCTCTGCTTAGAATAGGCCATCGTCCTGAATCTGTCTCGCGCAAGAAGATATCTCACCCCTGACTCCTCTCCCGGGAGGAGAGGGGGACAAGAACGGCAAGCTAGTTCTTCGTCATCCCGTCGAACACGATGCCGATCCAGACGTCCGGCTTCATGAAACCGGCGCCCCACTCGGCATCAAAACTCGCGCTGGGTTTGGCGGCGATCACTTCATCGCGCGTCTTGCCCGCATCAACCAGTGAACGCACACGATCACGCACCGCTTGGAGTACGTCGCGGTACTCACGCAGATCGTCCGGCTCAGCCAATTCGCCATGCCCCGGAATGATCTTTGTCTTATCGTTACACAACTTCAGGGCTGTGTCAGCGGCCGCGATCACGCCGTCGATCGAACCGTGGCTCGATACATCGATGAACGGATACGCCCCTTTGAAGAACGTATCACCCATATGCAGCACGTTGGCCTTGGTGAAGTAGATGATGGAGTCGCCATCCGTATGGGCTAACTCGACGTGTGAGACATGCACATCATCACCGTTCCAATGAAACGTCACCGAATCAGTGAACGTTACGATTGGCAGGGCGGCTTGCGGAGAGGCGCCTACCTCTCGATTCAACGCCTCAATAACCGTGTTTTTGCTCATCGACTTGCGCACGTTTTCATGCGCGACGATGATGGCTCCGCCCTTAGCGATATTCTCGTTGCCGCCGGTGTGGTCGAAGTGATGATGCGTATTGACGAGGAACCGCACCGGCTGATCGGTGAGCTTGCTTACCGCCGCCAGGATCTTCTCGGTGAGCGGCGCAAACTGATCGTCGATCATGAACGCGCCATCTTCGCCGATGGATAGGCCGATGTTTCCGCCGGCGCCAACGAGCATATAGACATTGTCACTAACCTTCACGGTTTCGATCTGAACATTGTCGAGTCGGCCTTGGCCGAAGGCTGTCAGTGTGAGTGCATGGCTGGCGATCACGGCCAGCATGAGTTGACGTGCGGTTGTCCTGTTCATGGCTTTCTCCTGAGGTGGGATGAATGGGGGCGAGGATCGGTCGAGGCATTATCGCGTCAGACGCCGGTTGATGCCAACCGTACGCCCGTGAGACGGTTGTTCGTGGGTCTATCGGGAAAGGGGGCGTAAGGGTACAATCGCCCCCACAAACGGAGGTGAACCCGTGCAAAGTCGACGTCAATTCCTCGGTGCGATGTCGGTCCCGGCCGTCTCTGCCGTGGCGGTCGCCTATCTCGATCCGGCTCGGGTGGCGCGAGCGCTCGGGGCGGCCACCGAGCTTTCGCACTATCCCGGCTCGCCCGAAACGATCGCGGCTGACGAAAACTTCTGGTTTGAGGTCAGTCAGGCGTTCACGGTCGATCGAAGCATCGTGAACCTCAACAACGGCGGCGTGAGCCCTTCGCCGGCGATCGTCCAGCAGGCGATGAAGCGGCACTTGGATTACTCCAACACCGCGCCGCCCTACACCATGTGGCGAATTCTCGAACCGCAGCGCGAAGCAGTGCGCGAGCGGCTCGCGCGCGAGTTCGGCTGTGATCCCGAAGAAATCGCACTGACGCGCAACGCCTCGGAAGGAATGCAGATCTGTCAATTTGGCATCGACCTCAAGCCGGGCGATGAAGTGCTGACCACGACGCAGGATTATCCGCGCATGCTCGACACGTTCAAGCAGCGACAGCGCCGCGAGGGGATTGTGCTGAAGCAGTTTGTAGCACCTACGGTCTCAGAAGATCCATCTCAGATCGTCTCGTTGTTCCAGCAGCACATCACGCCGCGGACCAAGGTTATTCTCATGTGCCACATGATCAACCTCACCGGACAAATCCTGCCGGTGCAGGCGGTGGTGGCGATGGCCCGAGCCAGAGGCATTCCCGTCATCGTCGACGGCGCTCACGCCCTGGCGCACTTTGATTTCAAATTGTCGGACCTCGATTGTGACTACTACGCGACAAGCCTACACAAGTGGTTGTTCGCCCCGCACGGCACCGGTCTGCTCTATGTGCGCCGCGACAAGATTCACGACCTCTGGCCGATGATGGCCGCTCCGGAGGCGGGGGACAATAATATCCGCAAGTACGAAGAGATCGGCACGCATCCGGCTGCGAACTATCTTGCCATCGCCGAGGCGCTGACCTTCCATCAAGGCATCGGACCGAATCGCAAGGAAGCTCGCATGGTCTTCCTGCGCGACTATTGGGCGAACCGCCTCCTAACCCACGATCGCGTGAAACTGCACACGAGCCTCAAGCCGGGCTTCGCCTGTGGTATTGCGACGGTTCAGATCGACGGCGTGGATAGCGTTGAGCTGAACGGCTGGCTGTGGAATGAGCATCGCATTCTCACGACGGCGATCAAGCACACGGAGTTTGAGGGTCTGCGCGTCTCACCGAGCGTGTACACCACGCGACCGGAGTTGGATCGCTTCTGCGACGCGATGGAGCACGTGATCCGCCAGGGCTTGCCAACCTAACGATATCCGAGCACCCAGTTGCTTACGCTAGAGCACTCCAACTCAACGCGTAGCGCGGTCGGGGGCCTGGGGCTACAGCCCCGGCGGGTTTTTTACCGGCGGACCCCACCGGCAGGCTGGCCCCGC
>CBDUST010000333.1:0-4434 GCA_965369945.1 uncultured bacterium
GATGGAGAATCGTTTGGCAACGTTCCGAAGAAGTCCAGCGTGACCGGAGCTTCGGTTGGTGAAAGTACGATGCCTGGGTTGTAACACAGATCACTGTCATCCGATTCCAGAAGGTCGTCGAGCGTACCGGAAACAAAGAACCCGCGGAAAGCGTTGAAGCCGTCGGGTGCAGTTGTAGTCTTTTCGGCAACGATCTGGACCACGGCTCCGGTCAGCGTGCCGGTGACGTCGAGGTTCGGAACCTTGCCGTCGAAAACGATGGTTTCGCCTTGCGGATCGCCGCCAGTTTCCAGGATGTCCACGGGTGTCTTGGGCGTCTCGGCTAAGGCTTGGAACTGGAAGGTCGTCAGCAGAGTTCCCTTCGGCGTGGCGGCGACCGGGTCTCCCAACGGGGCCAAGGCGACGTAGAGTCCATCTCCATCCTGTGGCGGAACTTGCTCATTGAGGTTGAACGGGTCGTTGGACGGAAAGCTGGAGGAGAGCAGGGCCACGGCTCCCGTGTTGTCATTCCCAAGCAATTGCAGAAACTCGGGATCCCAGCTGAGGATGACTTGAGCCGCTGCGAGCAACTGATCCTCATCACTATCCGACACGACGTAGAGTCCGACATTGACGGTGTCACCCACAACGACCGCCTGGCTTGCCGGGCGAAACTCGATGTTGATCGCGGCGTCGGCGACTGACCCACCGGTGATGCCGATCACCGCGAAGGTCAGGCAGAAGATCGCAGCCCCTTTCCGCGGGTTGCGTCCTTTCCTCCTCATTTCCTCTCCTCGTTCTCCGTTCCATCCGCGACGGCGCAGGCTGTCAAGAACCGGGCGCCGGAAACCCACCGGGAACTCCAACCCCACATACGGCAAGTGCGGAGCCATCTAGCCCAAAAACATGCCGCCCCGCGACAAATGCGGATGCGGCGACAACTCTGGCCTGGCCTGTTGCCCCACAAACGCCTGGGACGGGGGCAATGCTGCCGACCGTCCAAGGCGGCGAGTATCATGGATCAGGGCGAATAAGTCAACGGAAATATGCAGACCATGTATCAAATCTAAACGATCCCCCCAAACTCCACTCCAGGCACCCCTCGATGTGGGTCCGGCGGTGTGCCTCTTGGCTGGTCTGGTAGTGGCAGAATCTCATTCGAGCTACCTTGAACCGAGGCTTCTACATCCCGAAAACGACGCCCTTTGGAAGGATCCAGCCATGACGGCCCATGCGCCCACCGCCCCGGAGGCGAAAACGCAGCGCGACCTTCAGCGGCGGATTCGTGTCGCCCGCGGATTGGAGCCCGGCGATCTGGCGCTCGTTGGCGCGCAGGTCGTCAATGTTTTCACGCAATCGATCGAGTCGGCAAACGTGGTCATAGCCGACGGGATGATCGCAGGTGTGGGGCCGTACGATTGGTCGGCCGATCAAACGATCGACGTCTCGGGCAAATTCATCGTGCCGGGACTGATCGACGCGCACATGCATGTTGAAAGTACGCTTCTAACGCCAGCTGAGCTAGCGCGGATCATCGTCCCGCACGGCACGGCCATGTTGATCGCTGATCCCCACGAGATCGCCAACGTCATGGGTGTGCCCGGCGTCGAGATGTTGATCCGCGCGAGTGAAGGACTTCCGCTGGATATTTTCTACATGGCCCCATCCTGTGTGCCGGCGATGAGTTGGGAACACGCCGGGGCAGTGTTGGATGCTGAAGCCATTGACGAACTGTTGCGAAACCCCAAAGTACTGGGGCTTGCGGAGATGATGAACTTCCCAGGTGTAGTTGCAGGTGACGACGATGTGCTGAGCAAGATTGAAACGGCCGCATCGAGCGACCGGGTTGTTGACGGACATGCGCCGGGTCTTATGGGTCGAGACCTTGTCGCTTATGCCGCAGCGGGTATTCGTTCTGATCACGAATCGACGGAGATTGCCGAAGCGCTGGCTAAAGCCGCGCTGGGCATGCTCGTTCAAGTGCGCGAAGGCTCGATCGCCCGGAATCTCGATGCGTTGCTGCCGTTGCTTGTCGAGAACCGCTTGGGCGATTGGTGTTTGTGTACCGACGATGTTCATCCGGATGAGCTGATCGCCAAGGGGCATCTTGATGCGTTACTTCGCCGAGTCGTCGCGGCCGGTGTTGATCCCGCTCGAGCGATTCGACATTCGACTCTGATCCCGGCCAGGCATTACGGTTTCACAGATCGCGGCGCCGTTGCGCCAAGTTATCGTGCAAACCTCGTGGTCATGAACGATCTGGCGTCATTTGAACCTTCATTCGTGGTTCATAACGGCAAAGTGGTCGCACAAGAGGGCCAGTATCTTGCGACGACAGATTCACCCGAAATCCCCCAGGAGAATACCGTTCACCTCGCGCCGCTCGAGGAATCGGCTTTTGTTCTGCACCTCGACCGTGACGAATGCCCTGTGATCGGGATCATTCCAGACCAAATCGTTACTCGTCATGAGACTCGCACTGTTGTACGCAACAATGGCATTTGGCAGTTTGATTCAAAGCGCGACCTCGCTTTGCTCGCCAACATCGAGCGGCATCACGCAACCGGCTCAATCGGACTCGGCTTGGTCGAGGGCTTCGGCTTTCACGCAGACGGCGCGATCGGCTCATCCGTGGCGCACGACTCACACAACCTCATCATCGCCGGAACGAATGCGTGTGACATGCTCACCTGCACTCGGGCGTTAGAAGCGATGGCCGGTGGATTTGTTGTCGCGCGCGATGGCAATGTCGTCGGCCAAGTTCCGCTGCCGGTCGCCGGATTGCTGTCCACGGAGTCGGCGAATGTCGTCTGCGATCAACTTGTCGCCGCTCGACGGGCTGCCGCTGAGTTAGGAAGCAAACTCACCTGCCCCTTCGGCACACTCTCATTCCTTGCGCTTCCCGTGATCCCTACGCTAAAAATCTCCGACCAGGGTTTGTTTGATGTTGCTACGCAGCGGTTTGTGTAGATCGAAACTTACGATCAGCTCCCCATTACCCGGGCTTCGTCAGTTGCTGGGGCTCTTGTTCGACGCGTCTAAGCTCGATATTCGCGAGTTGCTGCATCTTGCCGTCATCGTCTGGTAAGGAAATAACGTGTCGATAGACGTGCTCGCCTTGGAAGATCATTTCGATCTGATAACGAGGAGATTTGTCTTCTGCGATTGCAGGACCCCAATCCCACAGGAGATGGTCCGGACCGACGAGTCGAACGCCGCCTTGGGCGACTGAGCCTCGCTCGTCAATGTTCTGGAAACGAACTGTGCCCGTTTCCTGATCATGCCAAACCTGCGTATGAGCATGAAAGAACATCCCAGCTCCGCGATCCTGCCAACCGTTGCCGATTATGCTCTTGCCGTCTGGCCCCGGAGTCACGACGTTTCGAATGCGAAATACACTGCCGTCCTCACGAACACTCTCATAGATCCACTCGCCGCCGACAAGCCGTTGTAATGTTTCTAGCACACTTGTTACATCACGTGGTTCACTGTCATTGTGCGCGAACTTCTTCTTCAACTGTTCAAACGTCCACGCGTTTCCCTTCTCAAAGAAGGCGAGCATCTGTTCCCATTCGGCGCCTTCTCCATAGCCGAGGCTAGCCATCCGAACGCGAGTGCGAGTCGAGTCGAGATCCTCGAATTCAATAACCGACCACGTTTGTTTGATGAGATCAGAGTACTCAAAATCCGTGGGGCAGCCGATGACCTTCATGGAGAGCATTCGCTGCGGTTCGTAGCTAAGGATCGAGTGGGTAATCGTGTGGTCGTCACCGATCACGCCGTCGGGGTCATAGCTGGTCTTGAGTGTTCCGCCGATTCGCAAGTCAATCTCCGCGACTGGCACCATCCACGATTCGATACCTTTCTTGGTCGTGAATGCGTCCCAGACATCGGGTAGGGGTGCGTTGACGATTGTCTCATATTCCAACACACGGTCGTTGGCGTGAACTGCAGATCCGAACAGCGCGACAACGATGAGGAACGACAACAGACGGTGGTGAATGAATACCTTTGGGAACATGCGGGATTCTCCTTTGAGGGACCAACTTGGAAGTAGTTCGCCGTATCTGCTCAGTGCCAAGCGCCGATGATCAGACCCATGACAACAAGACAGGCAAGTTGGTGACTTACATCGATACCGTAGAGCACCAATGACCTGTTTCCCGCCAGCGCCTTGCTCAGGGCTTGTGGTACTTGGAATCCAAACCAAACAACGACGCCTAGCGCTACACCGCTTAGCGCCGATCGGACATCAAGACTGCCAATCAGCAGCGAGAATACGATGCACGCGACGAGATCGCTAAGAAAGAAGACCGCGAGATTGCGAGGCTGCTGCTTCGCCATTCGATCAGTATCCACTTTGGTGAAGCCATGCAGCCGGATCCATGTCTTCGAGAAGAGCACCCCGTACCAGATTCCACCGACAACAAATGAAGCAACCGCAGCTACGAGTAC
>CBDUST010000334.1:0-4397 GCA_965369945.1 uncultured bacterium
TGTTCGGTGGCCGCCGGGGATATCCCACGGGTCGGTGTAATACAACCCGGTCTGCTGGTTGATCGACAAGACGTCCGGTGAGAAGAGCGATGCCGGCGAAAGGCAATAGGTTGTCCAGATGGGCGGATTGCAGCCGTCGGGTGTGGTGGCAAACTCGGCGGGATTGTCAATGCACAGCTCAATTATTTCCCAGTTGGGATCCTTCGGTGCGTAGAAAACCTTGTCGTAGTATTTGTTGTTGACGTATGTACTCAATTGCTTGACGTTGGGATAACGGAACCAGCCGAAGCCGTCAACGCCGGCGCCGCCGGGGAAGCCGATCGGCTCGACCGCCCAGTAGTGCCCGGGGGCTCCCGGCCAATAGGAGAACATACCGGCGTTGCCGGCACCGTCTTGGTCTGGTGGAACGATACCCCATCCGGCGATTTGGGGCGGATGGCCCATGTGATGATCGCCACCAGGTGGCATACCAATCGCCTCGTTGTAGTCCTCCATGTTGCCGTAGGCGGAGATGTTGTACCGGTTCAGCGAAAGTTGAGCGTCCTCCCAGTCGCCGGCGTAGGCGTTGTGGGCGATGGCCAGTTGGCGGAGATTGCTTACTGATGTGGTGGTTCGAGCTTTGTCGCGAGCCTTGCCGATGGCCGGCAGCAAGATGCCGATCAACAGCGCGATAATCGAGACAACCACGAGCAACTCGACGATCGTGAATCCCTTAGAGATATGTCTTTTCATGGCGATTCCTGAACCTTCCTGCGGGGCCAAGCCGCCGCAAACGTGAAATGCTGGACGTCAGCGCCCGAACCCAATCGGGCTGGGGGGTGATATGCCTAGATAAAGCGTAGCAGGTCGATGCACGAGTGCAAGAACTTTTCCGCTCGAACGCCGCGGAATCAGTGCTCCCTACGAAACTAGCAGGCCCGCAAGAAGAAGTGGGCGAAAAGGGCCGGCAATAGAAATCAGACGAGATCTGTCCAATGGGTGCGCCACGGTCAATGGATCACACCTCATTACCCTAGTGTACGTCCAAATAACCGGCGGGGTATCGGAATTCTTCGAATTCCGTGAGGTGGAGCGATTCCCACAGTCAGCCGTGCATCCGGTGGAAAGGGCGTGGCATCCTTGAGATCGTGGATCGGGGCGTCCCAGCGGTGCTGCGTCGGGCAAGGCCACCCAATAGGATTGCCTCATAAGCCTTTGTGAATGATAGAGAAATGCCCGTCAGACTATGGAGAGAGACCGGCCGTTTGCCGGTCGGATTCGGCCGTGACAACGGAGCCGAACAGGGGTGTCTGGGGGAGCGTGGAGCAGGCATGGGGGCCCGGTTGGAGATACTCGGCGGCGATCGGGGTAAGCCGACGGCCTTGGCGGGTCCGGGCCAGGAACCCGATCTGGAGCAGATACGGCTCCACCACGCTTTCCAGCGTCCCGGCATCCTCGCCGATCGTAGCGGCCAAGGCCTCCAGCCCGGCCGGCCCGCCGCCGTAGGTTCGAGCCAGCGTTCGCAGATACGCCTGGTCAAGATTGTCCAAGCCGCGCCTATCAACGCCTTCCAAGTCCAGTGCGTCCGTCACGACCGTCTCGTCCATTCGCCCGGCAGCCCGAACCTGGGCAAAGTCGCGAACACGTCGAAGCAGCCGCAACGTCACGCGCGGCGTTCCTCGGCTGCGATGTGCGATCGCCGACAGGGCGCGTTCAGACACACCTCGCAGCCCCAACTGATCGACCGCTCGACGCAGGATCTCCAGGAGCTCCGACGTCGTGTAGAAACGCAGGTGATCCGAGATACCGAAGCGATTGCGAAGCGGTCCTGACAGCAAACCAGCGCGCGTTGTGGCGCCAATCAACGTGAACGGCGCTAGTCCGATGCTGATCGTCTTGGCGTGTCGGCCCGAGTCGACCGTGAGATCTATCTTGAAATCCTCCATCGCCGGGTAGATGTACTCTTCGACGGCCGGGGGCAGGCGGTGTATCTCGTCGATGAACAGTACGTCCATCGGTTGCAGTCGACTCAACGTGCCGACCAGGTCGCCAGCTTTGGTGAGGGCGGGCCCGGAGGTCGTGTAAGCCCGCGTGTTCATCTCGTTGGCGATGATGTGTGCGAGCGTGGTTTTGCCGAGGCCGGGCGGACCGTGAAGCAGGACGTGCTCCATTGGCTCGCCGCGTTGCTGAGCCGCCTCGAGGCTGATTGACACGCGCTCGATGAGATCGCTTTGCCCCACATATTCAGCGAGACAGCGCGGACGCAACGACGAGCGCGGCGAATGGTCCTGGGGTGATTGGGCTTTGGCCGAGATGATTCGTTGTTTGGCCATGGACAAAAGGTGGCGGCGATACGTTCATCAGCGCCCATGTGGCTTATCGACTGACGACGGTCCGTCAACGCAGCATCACCATCTGTTTTCATTTTGTTCGGGTTGAATCGGTCCTGGGAGGGTCGCAGGCGGCCTGCCGGACTTCTTCGGAAAAGGGGTAGTTTTCTTGTTGCATCCAAAGGGCGATTTGGTCAGAATACGGGTGGACCGTTCGCATGGGATGGAGGCGTCGGTCCAAGAGAGAGACAAGCGTTGCTAGCGACGGTTCGGCCCGATGCGCATCGGTGCTGGCCTTGGCACGAAAGTAGGGCTTCCTCAAAACGACGGAAGCTATCCCACTCAAGGCGAGAGGAGTAAGAAGAGATGAAGCGATTTACATTGATCGCAGTCAGCGCGCTTGCGCTGAGCTTTACTAGTCCATCGTTGGGCGATGAGTTGTTCAACAGTTTCACTGCCAGCGGTTGGACCTTCGGAGGATCGAGCATGGGCGGGATGGTAACGCCTACCGGCGCTTTCCTCTTGGACAACGGCTCGATTGCCGACGGTAGCGGTCGCACGGTTGCCGGAGGGAACATCTCCGGCGGTTGGACCCTCTTCCAGCCGTTTGAGGTAACCGGTCCGGGCTGGAATGTCACGACGATCGGCGTGGATGGTTGGAACGTGCTTGATCCACTCGGGTTGGGGATGCTCGGAACTCTTCTACCCGATGCAGGTGGTAATCCTGATGAAGGGAATCCGATAGCGAGCAATACGTACTTCCTGGGAGTCGATCCATTCAATCCCAATTGGCGGGACGAAGACTTTGACGTGACACTTACGCCGGGAATGTACTGGATGATGTGGGAAGACAACGGCGATGCGGGTCACTGGTCGGCGGTTTTCCTCGCCCCCCAGGGACTCAACTCGTTCTCTCGGAGAGATGACGGGGCGATCTTCGGCGCCGGTCCAACCGCGCTGCGAATTGCAGGTGAGGAGGTCCCCGCCCCGGGCGTGTTGGGCTTGTTTGCGATTGGCCTCGGCATGGCCCGTCGCAGACGACGCACCGTCTAGACGTCAGGCGCGATCAACTGATCAACGAAGGACTGTCGTGGCATAGAACGCCGGCGGCAGTCCTTTTTCTATGGTTTTCGCATTGCTGCTGGGTCACATCAGCCTTGGGGGTGTCGTACGCGGCGGTGCTTGGTCTTTTTGGGAAAAGGGCGACCTTTTTATCTTGCTTTCGAGGACCGGTTTGATCAGACTATGGACGGACCGCTCGCTCGGGATAGATAGAAGGATCGGTCTAAGAGAGAGACGCGTTACCAGCGACGGTTCGGCCTGATCGGAACCGGAGTTGGCCTGTGTACAAAGGTACGGTTTCCTCGAAACGAGGGAAGCTGTCTCACTCAAAGTGGAGGAACAAGAGATGAAGAGATGCACACTGATTGCAGTCAGCGCATTCGCTGCTTGCTGCGTGGTCGGCCAAGCCAACGCGCAGATCGTTCTGATTGGTGAATTCGTCGGTGAGAAGAGTGAAGGATTCGAGACGCAGACGCCGTTCCAATTCCTTCCGTCATATGACGTGTTCAACAATCAGGGGGTAGTCCAGCAGTTGGGCGCTGGGCAAGGGCTTCACATCACGACCGGCTGGGGGTTTTTCAGCACTGTCTTTCCGCACAGCGGGACCTACTTCATGGGCGGTGCCGGCGTGAACGCCGAGTGGGAGTTTAGTACACCGGCTCTGCGATTTGGCGGGTTCTTCACAACCAACGCCGATGTTCCCGGCGCGATCGCGAGTTTCTTCGACGACCAAGGCAATATGATCGGCCAACAGGACGTAACGGCGCCGCTCGGCGACAACTGGACTTGGAATGGCTGGGAGACCACCGGCCCGGGAATCAAGAGGGTCCAGATCGTCGCCAATAACGCGTGGGGCGGATTCATCATGCACGATGACATGCAGTACACCGCAATTCCCGCCCCGGGTGTGTTGGGCTTGTTTGCGATCGGGCTCGGCATGGCTCGTCGCAGACGACGCACCGTCTAGACGTCAGACGCGATCAACTGATCAACGAAGGACTGTCGTGGCATAGAACGCCGGCGGCA
>CBDUST010000335.1:0-4374 GCA_965369945.1 uncultured bacterium
CTCATAACGTCTGGCTCAGTTTTCGGGGGACAGGTCACAATGACAACCGCTCATCACCCCAGATAAAAAAACCGGGCGCCTATTTGGCACCCGGCGAACAACCTTGAAATCGGTTGATCTCGCTGCTAGTCAGTTATAGTCCAGAATACATGGTCAACGCAATCCAGCCATGGGAATACGAAAACAATGCCCGCTTGACGGACTTCGTATCGAGTCCTCACTTCGCCAGTGACGGGTTCTACATGCTCCACCGGATTACCGGCGAACGTCCTGACCATATCGTCGTTGAGTGATTGCGTTGCTGTACCAACAACATCCCACGAATTCGTGTTAAAGTTCCAGAATGAGAAGGTGAGTTCCAAACCGACAGTGTTCGCCGACGATTCGATCGTCACGTCGAGTGTCGCTGGAGAATCGTTTGGCAACGTTCCCGTGAAGTCCAGCGTGATCGGAGCTTCGGTTGGATTGAGTACGATGCCTGGGTTGTAGCACAGCTTGTTGTCATCCGATTCCAGAAGGCTGCCCAGGCTACCGGAGTCGTAGAAACCGCGGAACGCGCTGAACTCGCAGGGACCGACGGTGCCGTCGGGGTTCAGATCCCGCGGACATGCAGCGACATCGACCACCCTCAGCTGCACGGCGTTTGCATTGTAAATCACTTCGAACGTCCGATCGCCAGGAAGTATCGGCACCTGGACTTCACTAAACTCGCCCTGAATCGCCTCGGCGGTGAGAACATCGAAGACGGCGTCGTCAAGCGGATCGAACGGGCCGTCGAGTGTGACCGTCAGCTTGCCGCCCAGTGTCGCGACGGCAGAAACCGCCAACCGGTCATGCACAGATCCGTCGCCTGCCTTCGCGCCGACAGGTTCATAGAACGCGATCTCAAGTTCGCCGAACTCGCATTGCGTGAAGTCGCCGATCACGTCGATCACGCCGGTGCAATCAGGGCACAGCGGCGACGGCCGTGGATCAGCCAGAGCTACGAAACCTGGACTGCTCGCCCCTACTGCATCGGGGCAGCCAAGCAGGAGTTCGCCGTTTATCGACCCGATACCTGCAACCTCGCCGCCTTGGATATCAACGGTGCCCTCGGCCATAATGGTGCCAAGATCGAGCATCGTGCTGCCGGCGGTCTGTTGGTATGAGGTGGGTGCCTTGCCGGTCAAGCTGAGCGTCCCGGCCACGTGGACGCTGCCGCTGTTCGTGACGGGAAGCTCAATGCAGATGAGAATCATCATCCCACCGGCCTGGACGTTGATCATACCGGAGTTGTCGAATAACACATCATTGAACGAGACCTGGCCGTCCGGGCTTATCTCGACGGAACCGGTGTTGTTGAAGAACATGTCGGACAACGAGGCCTGCGTTCCAGAGCCACCAAAAAAGTCTCCAGCGTTGTCAAACATCGTGTCAACACCATTGCCCGTAATCGTGGGCATCGTATCCGTGATCATCGCGTAGGTGCCGTTTTTCGTATTGGTGATCTGGCCGTTCGCAAGCATGACATCGCCGTGCTGGTTCACCTTTCCGCTGTTTACCAAAGCGGCGCCGCCATCGAAAATCATAGTCGCGCCGGAGTTGACCTCGATCATTGCGGTGTTGTTCAGCACAATGTCGTTGAATGTGCCCACCGTTCCGTCCATGATCTGAAGTAGTCCGGCGTTGTTGAACGCGGCGCCCACTCTGCCGTGAATGGTCGGGAAAGTAGTTGTGAGTATATGGAAGACGCCGTCATTAAGATTATCGATCCGACCGTTGATGAGGATAATATCGCCGTGCTGATCGAACAGGCCTCGATTAACGAAGGCGCCGCCGTGTAGATCGAGCAAGAGCAATGTATCTTGCTGCAAATTTATCGAGCCCAGCGCATTATTCTCGAACACCGCGCTGATAATCTTTTCGCCGGCGCCGCTGATCGTCATCATCCCTCCATTGATGATTGAGCCGGAGCCGCCGATCTCGCCGGCGTTGAAGTTCGTTAGCCCGAGCAGACT
This sequence comes from uncultured bacterium, assembly GCA_965369945.1. Classification (GTDB taxonomy): domain Bacteria; phylum Planctomycetota; class Phycisphaerae; order Phycisphaerales; family SM1A02; genus JADFNO01. The sequence goes on from CBDUST010000335.1 coordinate 1,998, forward strand.
AATCCCACTGCTAGCCAGCTCCGTGAACAGCCCGCCCGTCGTCTCGATGGTCAAGACTTCGCTGAACTTGCCGTCACCGGAAAAGCCAAGTGAAGATGCGCCGACCAGACGAAACCGCTCCTCGCAAGACAACACGTCCACCAGTGTCGCGCCTTGGGAATGAGTCACCACAACGTCTTCAGCCACCTCGATGAACGCGGCGTCCCCCGGCGCGGGCGGACTGCCCGTGGACCAATTAAACCCGTTGTGCCAAGACTCGCTGAATTCGCTGACCCAAAAGACGTCGTCGCCGCGCGCCGTTCCGCCGGCGACCGCCGCCATGCCCACAAGGCACGCGACCGCGCGTTTGTGATTGACCATAACTCACCTCCTCTATAACTCCCCTCGTCCAGCGAGCGCACCTTACCACGAAATGCTCGGGGCGTGAACCACCAAATCACTCAAAAAACAAAGAGAGTCAGTCGTCGGTCGCCCCTTACCGGTTCTGCCTGGAACCCAGTCATTTCGCCTACCAGCGCAACGACCCGCCACGATATCCAAGCCCAAACGGGCTGCCTGCTACCGGAAGCGAGCTGAGCGGTTGTGTTCGTCGTTGACCAGGTCGCTTCGTTGTCGCTGTCTGAATCCGACAGGTAGCACCTACGGACACCCCCCAAATTGGCGAGCAGCGCCAGGAGATCGGATGCGCCGACGCTTCCTCAACGCTCATCACCGGAGAGGGCACAAAAAACCGGGCGCCAATTTGGCACCCGGTGAAGAATCTTGATATCGGTTGATCGAGTTACTAGTCAGTTGTCGTCCAGAAGACATGGTCAACGCAATCCAGCCATGGGAATATGAATATAAAGCTCACGACACGAACTTCGTATCGAGTCCTCACTTCACCGGTACCCGGCTCTACATGATCCGCCGGTGTGCCTGCAAACGTCCTGACCGTATCGGTATTGAGCGATTGCGTTGCCGTACCAACAACATCCCAGGAATTCGTGTTGAAGTTCCAGAATGAGACTGTGATTTCCAAACCGACGGTGTTGGCCGACGATTCGATCGTTACGTCGAGTGACGCTGGCGAATCGTTTGGCAAGGTTCCGTCGAAGTCCAGCGTGACCGGAGCTTCGGATGTATTGAGTACGATGCCTGGTTCAAAACACAGATCGTTGTCATCGGATGCCAGAACGGAGTTGAGATTTCCGGAATCATAGAATCCGCGGAAAGCCTCGAAGCCGTGGGGTGTAGTTGTATTTGCGTCTTCGAGCAATGGTCCGGTCGTCTCGGCCGTCAACGAGGTTGGCAAGCCTGCCCTGAACAGCCCTACGGTCGAGGTGGTTGCATCGGGTGGCGCGTTGGCATCGAACCGGAAGCTGTACATCGTACCCCAGCGAAGCGGGTTTGTCGTGGTGCTCCACGTGACGGCATCGCCCGAGACCACTGAAACCCATTCCGCGTTGTCGATCTCAATGGCATCGCCATCGGCTGTGTTGAACGGTTCGCCATGGTGCTCTACAGAATGGAAAACGACATTGCTCACGTTCGTGCCGGGCGCGATCGGAATGCTAAACGAGCCGGCCTGTCGGTCCATGTCAATGTTCAACAAGGAATATTTGTACCGCCAGGTGTTCTCAGATAGTTGCGTCGCCTTGGCCGCCAGCATGCACCGCCCGTCCGGAGAAACGAACTCCTCGACGGGAATCTCCTCGGCGACGAGTGTCTGGCTTGCGCCGGTCCAGGCATCAATTGCAAACCCGGTGTTTGGAAACTTGCCTGGCTCACTCATCCCGAAGGACCAAGTTCCGCCGGGCGACCCATTCACCGTCACCGGCTTCCAAGCGGCGCTGTTCATGACGTTGATGTCGTCGAGTACGACATAGTAACCCTCGGCGTAGTAGGTAGCGCCTGCATTCTGCGCTGGGTCGAGGTCTGCATCGTGTACCTGTAGGCGATGCTGGATCTCGCCGTCGTGACCGTGATTGCCCTGCATGTGCGAACCCGCGTAGATCCAGGAACCGGTCCACGGGTTCACTCCGTACCTGGGCCCTAGCCCGCTCTGCGAGGCGTTCAGGTTCGCGCTATAGGTGTCGGTGCAGCCCGTGCCCAGCCAGTCTCCTTGACTGTGCCCCTGCTCGTATGTACAGGGTGGGCCCCCGCACTGATTGTTGCCCAGCGCATAGAAACCGTGCTTGATGTGTGATTGCCCAATCTGATCGAGCTGATCGTCTTTGAGACGGTAAAGATTCATAACGATGAAGGGATGCTCTTCATCGGGGTTGGCGAACCACATCAGGTCTGAGCCGCCAATGTTCCAGGAGGTGGTCGCCTCCGCCAAGCCGACGATGTCACCCGATCGCCCGAATTGTTGCAACCCGTACAACTGGCAGAA
>CBDUST010000336.1:0-4367 GCA_965369945.1 uncultured bacterium
GAGTCGCGCCGATCGACCCGTTGGGACCGGTAAATTCATCGTGGCGTGAGATGACGAGCGCACGCAGCCGCTACATCTTCATTGAAACTGCTCTAGGGATCACCCTAACACGCCTTTGGATAGCTCAGCGTGATGCGGTCTGCGGCGGGGTCCGTCGTGTGGGTCGAGACTCGCCCGTCCGGCCAGCGCACGCGCAGCTCCAGCGGTGTTCGGTGTGATCCACGGCCGAAAAACAACCATGATGAGGATTGGGACAAGTAGCCCGACCCGGCATAGACCTCGACCGTCTGCTGCAAAGTACCATTGTACAGCAGCGAAACTCGCGCGCCGACACCCGTCGGGTTGCCCGGCGGACCTTCAAGGCGCACAGCGAGAAACTTACGCTCATCGTTCACCGGCGCGTCATTTTCAAAGACCAGCATCGCGTCGTTGTTACAAGTTACGGCCAGGTCGGGTCGACCGTCGTTGTTGACATCGCATACGGTCAAACCGGTCGCGTCGCCGGTGACGATCAGCCCGGTTTGTGACGTTGGGCTTGGCGTAAGATGTCCTTGCCCGTCTCCCTGCATCATCAGGCTCAACCCGCCATCCCAGCGGCCGGTTTCCGGCTCGCGCCCGAAGAAATTCTGGACGGTATACACGTCCATCGCACCATCGCCGTCGAAGTCGCAACTCACCACACCGTAGCCCGGCGAGGCTTGGGCCAGGCGAGGTAGTGGCTGGTATCTAAAACGAACGGTGCCGTTCGTGACGCCCTCGTTCAGAAGAACGCCACTTTCCAAATGGGTCGCTTGGAACATCAGCGCGTCACTGAGCGCTTCGTCCGTGTAGATTTCATCAAGCGATGCCAAGGCGAACGATCTGTACGTCGGCAACTTCTGCCCAATGAACGGCATCACGTTTGAGCTGCAACTTCGCCCTCGTACAGGAAGAAGTCCGACCTCGGCCGGCTTCGCTTCGACCAGCGACTTCGTGCCGTTGCCCTGGAAATCGCCGTAGTAGAGATACACGGGCTTGGTCGGTGATGCCTGGTACTTGGTGTTCAGCCCGGTATTCATAACGATGTAGTCGATGTCACCATCGTTATCCAAGTCGCTGCCGGTGATGCTGTTGAACCAGCCGGTTCGATCGGCCAGTCCGGCAGCCCGTGTTTGGTTCTCAAATCCGGCGCCGTTGTTATGCCAATAAGAAACGGGCCCCCACTCCAGTGTCACCAGCAGATCAAGCCGACCGTCGTTATCTGCATCAGACCACAGTGCACTGGTAACAAGTCCGACGGTCGCAAGCTCCGGCGCGACGCTATCGGTGACATCGACAAACGTGCCAGCATCGTTGCGCAGCAACCGACTGGTCGGCGTAAGTGGGTATTGACCTGGGATGACGCGCCCGCCGACGAAAAGATCCAGATCGCCGTCCGCATCGTAATCGCCGGCCACAACGACACCGGAGCTGTCGGCTGCATGGGGTAGCGCCTGAGGCGGGGCTTTCGTAAATGTGCCGTCCCCGTTGTTGAGGTAAAGTCGATCACGCAGTACCGGATCGCCTGCTTCGCACTCGATGCTCCCGCTGGCGACGTACAGATCCATATCGCCATCGCCTTCGACATCCAGCCAAAGCGGGGCCATGTCTTCGGAGGATCGATCGCTTACCCAGGGCCCGCCGGTTCGGCGTTGAAATGAACCATCACCCTGGTTGATAAATAGTGTGCCGCTGCGACCTGTGGACCCGCCGACGAAGAGGTCTTCATCACCATCGCCATCGGCATCGCCCCATGCCATGCCCGGCCCGAGTTGTGAAAGCCTTGCCGGCAAGAGGGGTTGCGCACGATAATCGTCGTACGGCTGCTCAGTTCCTTTGGGTAGTTCGATCCCGCTCGCCGCAGCAACTTCGTGGAATTGCCTCTTGGGTATGGCAGGCGGCGGAGCTTGTCGTGTTTGCTCGCTGGGTTCTGTGATCGTGTAGAACCGGTTCACTCGAAGCTGATCGAAACGCTGCGTCGCGCCGCTGGGCCAGCGTACGCTCAACGACGTAATCATCTCGGCGGAACCCAATCCGAAGTGAAGGACAGGCTCGTTGGCGGACATATAACCGCGCGTAGGCGCCAACTGACGAACTTGACTTCCCTCAGCCGTTTCGAGCGTCACCGTCGCGCCAATGCCGAACCGATTGCTCGTCGTTCCGCGAAGTGTGATAAGCACGCTTGCCCCAGTCGCGGCCTCGTTGCGATACACGCTCACCGGATCATCGACGTTGCTCACGACCAAATCAAGATCACCATCACGATCAAGGTCGGCATACGCCGCGCCGAAGCTGATGTTCTCATCACCGAGCCCCCACTGCTGGGTGACATTCTCAAATCGAAGATCACCGCGGTTCTGAAACACGAGATTCGCCTCGCGCCGCGGATCGACCGTTCGATAGAGCTGCCATTGCTCTTCCCATCGAAGAGTCGGATCGTTCTTTCGTGCCCTTGCCTGTTGGGCGCCAAGCGCTCTCATTCGGCGAGTCAGATCGGGATCAAAACTCTGATTGGCGGTCCCGTTAGTAAAGAAAACATCAACGAGCCCGTCGTTATCGAGATCGCCGAATTTCACCGACCAAGTCCAATCAGTGCTGGCAAGGTTGGTCAGGTAGGCAACTTCCATGAACCGATCGGTTCCCGTATTCAGATACACAGCGTTCCGCATGTACTGGCGAGGCTCAGCGCTCTCAAGGAACCAACGCGATTCGTTCATGTCACCCATCATCAGCTTGGACATGTAGTGCGTGGTGGCAGACATATCCGCAGCGAGGAAGTCAAACAGCCCGTCGTTGTTGATGTCTGCAAAATCCGATCCCATCGAAAACCACGGCGTGTGTGGGAACGTCTCGTCCAAGACATCGGTGAACGAGCCATCGCCGTTGTTGTGGTACAGCCGATCGGCGTCCCAAAAGTCGTTACAAACATACAGATCAGGCTGACCGTCGGAATCGAAATCCCACCATGTCGCCGACAAGCCCGGGTGGTTGCCGACAATGCCCGCTTGGCGCGAGACATCGGTGAACGAGCCGTCGCCGTTGTTGCGATAGAGGTGATCGGATTGCCCGGCTTTGACGATGAACTTCTGAATTTCGCCGCCGATGTTCCGCTCTTGGATATGGAACATCTCGTCAAGCCCGGGCGCAAGCTGCACTTCGCCATTGACTTGTCGGGTTCGCGGAATGTCCGCAGCCGGGCCGGGGTAGAGCCTGTTGGTCAGCAGGTATAGATCAAGATCGCCATCAAGGTCGTAATCGGCAAATCCAGCCATGACGCTCGCACCGGCGAAGTCGATCCCAAAGTCAGCCGCCGACTCGGTGAACGAGCCGTCACCATCGTTGATATAAAGTTGATTGGGCGCGTCGTAGTTGCAGACGTACAGATCGAGCAGGCCGTCGTTGTTGATATCTGTGAAGACGGCGCCGGTGCCCCAATTCACGGTCTCGTCGATGCCGACTGAGTCGGTGACGTCTTGGAACTTGAAATCGGCGATCTGGCGGTACAGGCGATCACGCCCGGTCTGACTGACGAGATAGATATCGGGGCGGTTGTCGTTGTCATAGTCGCCGATACACACGCCGCCGCCGGCGTAGCCGTGTTGGTAGAGATTCTTGCGGGGGTTGTCCCAATCGAAACGGTTCTCAAAGTCGATGCCGGTGTCTTGGGCCGATAGGCTGACGAATCGTGCCCCTTCATGCCGAGTTGCTTGGGCAAGTGGAAACGATTCGATGGAACCTTCGGCCGGGGGCGGAGGCGCACGGTCCGCACAACCTGCCCCAAAGAGCACAGCAAGCGTAACCAAACCCGCCGCTCGGTGAACGGATGTGACTGGTGGTCTACTTGCAACCCCGTTTGGATCGAGCAAGCGCTGCAAGTCCGCTATGTCGCTTGTGCAGCAGTGGTGACAAGTTCGCCCTTCGGCTCGTCGGACTTGGCCGAGACGGTCAGCGTCTCGCGCGCCGCATCGACAACGAACGCATGGACACCAAAAGTTGCAGCCACCGCATCCAGTGAGCCATCGACGAGGAAGCGCTTGCCGAACCGATGGTCCGAGGCCTGTTGAATGAGTGCGTCGATTTCGGCCCGGGAAGGGCGATAGGTCGTCAAGTTCATATTGGTTCGATCACGGTCAGTCATGCCAGAAGCTCCCTGGAGGATTCGAGCGTCCCGAGCAAGGCAGCAACTATCTTTCCTAGCGGATCGCTGTCAAGTACCATGTCGGCTCTTGCGGGCTCACGGCCTTACTATGGGGGTTCAGGCTCGCAGAATAACTGAGATCGGCTCAAACCCATGCCACTTCCAGAATCCGTCATTTTGTGTGAATGTTGGGCCCGGGATGGGCTGCAAT
>CBDUST010000337.1:0-4325 GCA_965369945.1 uncultured bacterium
GGGCATCAATCCGTACATCGTTATCCAGAGCCACGGATTTGAACTCCTAGCCGAGTACGTTTACTCCGAGCGCGAGGACGTTCGTGGCAACCTCGGCGGTGAGACCTGGAAGATGTCTGGATTCACTGCGGAACTGTCATACCGAATGAACGGCGGCAAGCTGCATCCGTACATCCGTTGGGATGAAACCTCGTACGAGGACGGAGGCGATCCCTACTTGAACTTGCGAGAGGACGGGGGTGAGTTCACGAAAGTGTTCATTCCAGAAGCCAAGCAACTCATATTCGGTTTTGCCTACGACATGAATAGCAACGTACGGGTCAAAGTAGAGTTCGTACGTAACTTCGAGGGTGCACGCGAAGAGAACATCCTCGTCGGCCAGGTCGCATTCGGATTCTAAGGAAAGGAGATTATTCATGAAGACACTCACAACAACATTAGGTGCTGTGTTAATTTGGCTGGCCGCGTCGCTTGGCCATGCCGGTGAGCTGGCAATCATCGTCAACGATTCGAATCCCGCCAGTGCGATGAGTGCTTTCGAGGTAAAGCAACACTACCTCAAGGATACCGCGCGATGGGATTCCGGGCAGAAGGTTCGTCCGGCTGATTGCAAATACGATGCATCCGTACGTAACGCCTTTCTCTCCAACGTGCTAGGTATGACCGATATCGAGATCGATCGATACTGGATTACACAGCAGTACGTGAACGGCGAAAAACCCCCCGCAACCTTGGATGACGATTCTTCCGTTATGCGTTTCGTCGCGAAGTTCGAAGGTGCCATCGGTTGTGTCGATCGTGGCTCCCTCAATGGGGCGAGAGGCGTCAAGGCGGTGCTCACCGTCGCCTATTGAGAGCGGAGATGAGGCTGCGGGCACGCAGCCTCATCTGGTCTCCAGGGATCGCGAAAGGTAGTTGTGATGCGTAGTATTCAAATCGCTTTCTTGCTGTTGCTAACTAGCCTGCTATGTGCCTGCAGCACGGGTGCGGGCATCACCGATGGGCATGATGCTTCCTCTGACGCGATAGCCGTTCTCGGCGGGGAGCTTTTCGTCGATACCTTGCTGTCGCTGGACCGGAGTGTGTCCTGCGCGACCTGCCATAAGCCGGAACATGGATTTTCCGACGATGCAGCTTTATCAGTTGGTGTGAGTGGGTCAGCACTTCGTCGTCATACCCCTCACCTCTTTAACCTTGCCGATGGCAGTTCGTTTTTCTGGGATGGCAGGGCGCGATCCTTAGAGGAGCAGGCGCTGATGCCGATCGAACACCCAGACGAAATGGGTTTGGGGCTCAGTACGCTGATTCAAAGGCTCAAGGCGCATCCAGCGTACCCTGACAAGTTTTTGCACGCCTTTGGCACGCGGCGCATCAGTACTGCAAGGATAGCCACTGCGATTGCAGAGTTCGAGCGCACACTGATCGCGGATGCAACGCCCTACGACCGGTTTCTGGCGGGTGACGACTCCGCCATGACCGAGTCGGCCAAGCGAGGCATGGAGATCTTTTCCCGCCATGAGGTTGGTTGCTCGAAGTGTCACAGCGGCCCCAACTTCACCGATGGTGATTTCCACAACACTGGTCTTTTAGGAGACGACCTCGGGCGCGCCGAAGTCGATCGAGTGGGGAACTTCAGGATGCGCCCCTATCCATTTTTTCATACTCAGAAAGCCTTCAAGACGCCAGGACTCAGGAACGTTTCGCTCACAGCGCCGTACATGCACAACGGTGTGTTCGAGACACTGGAAGAGGTCGTGCAGAACTACAATCAAGGCAGCCAGGATCCCGAAAGTTACGGTATATCGCTCGATATCAAACGGCTAGGTCTCACCGACCAGGACGTTACCGATCTTGTCGGATTTCTCGAAGCCCTAAGTTCTCCGCGCCGTTGGGATGTAGCCCTTGGCCGAATCACGAGGAATGGAAATCATCATGCTGCTTCTAAATAGACTCTCTATCCGGAACAAGACACTTATGCTCGCCTTCATCGGGTGTGTGGGGTTGATATTCAATCTTGCCTACTATGCCTGGACTTCCTCGATTAACGAAGGGCGCCTCAACACCGTCCGCGAGGTGTATTTCCCGATTCTCGAAGATACAGATCATGCGATTGCGGCATTAGAAGATCTTGAACCGGCGCTGCGGGAAGCCGCCGGTAATATCGAAGTGCTGGAGGACGCACAGGAGTTTGTTTGGATCATCAACGAACGGCTCGACTCGATTATGACCACCGATCCAACTCAGTCAGGACGGGCTGAGGAACTACGGCGAGGTGTCGAGGAGTACGTCGATCTTGCCTCGTCGTTTGCTCAGCGGGTGGACGCCGGCAAGGTGACCGACTTTGCTGTGGGCGCCGAAACAATCACCGACAAGCTGATAGAGACGGCAGCGCTCTTCACGGAATACCGAAAACACAACTTCGACAGATTCATTGCGGGCATTGCCGAGGTGCAAGCGGAGGCCCGGCTGACACTCTGGGTCAGCGTCATCGTCGCAGCTTCGATCGTTAGCGGCCTGGTTTTCGCCGGTTTCATGATCTCGAATTTGATGACGCGTAGCCTTTCGCGGCTGGTGGCGTTTGCGCGCGAGGTTGCTGGAGGCGACCTGGATTCGACGATTGAGGTTGCATCGAAAGATGAGATTGGCCAATTGTCGTCGGCTCTGACGGATATGCAGACCGACCTACGAGAGCGGATCGAAGCCGAACGCCAAAGCGCCGAGGAATCGGACAAGGCGGTCAATGAAACGGTGCGGGTCTTCGGTGCGCTCGCCTCAGGTGACCTCAATCAGAAGATCGAGAGCGACTATCAGGGTTCGTTTGCCGTTCTCAAGACGGACGCCAATGCGACCGTCTCCAAGCTATCCGCGGTCATCGAGGACGATATCCAGTTAATCGTGCGTGCGGCACTGCGAGGCGACCTGAGTCAGCGTATCGATCTCGAAGATAAAAAGGGTTTTTTCAAGACCCTCAGCCAGGGCGTCAACGAACTCGTGGAGGTTTCGGAAAACGTCATCAAAGACACCGTGCACCTGTTAGGAGCAATGTCGCGAGGGGATCTGACCGAAACCATCGAAAAGGACTACGAGGGTTTGTTCGGTAAGCTCAAGACCGATGCCAATGCGACTGTTGCCAAATTGACGGAAGTGGTCGGCAATATCCAGTCTACATCCACATCGGTGAAAACCGGCGCCGATGAGATGTCGCAGGGTAACGCCAACCTGAGTCAGCGAACGGAAGAACAAGCCGCCAGTCTGGAGGAAACCGCTTCCAGCATGGAGGAGATGACCAGCACGGTGAAACAGAACGCCGACAATGCGGGCGAGGCCAATCAGCTGGCTATGGCGGCTCGCGAGCAGGCGGAGAAGGGCGGCACGGTCGTCAGCCAGGCGGTCGAAGCCATGAAAGAGATCAATGCGTCGAGCAAGAGAATCTCTGACATCATCGGCGTCATTGACGAGATCGCCTTCCAGACTAATCTGCTGGCGCTGAACGCTGCGGTCGAGGCAGCGAGGGCCGGAGATCAGGGCCGTGGTTTTGCGGTGGTGGCGAGCGAAGTACGTAACCTTGCCGGACGCAGTGCAACGGCCGCGAAAGAGATCAAGGACCTGATCGTGGACAGTGCTGCCAAGGTGGACGAAGGTTCACGTCTGGTCAACGAGTCGGGAGAAACGCTGCAAGAAATTGTCAACGGGGTCAAGAAAGTGACCGACATTGTGGGTGAAATCGCTGCCGCGAGCTCGGAACAATCGGCCGGTATTGATCAGGTGAACAAGGCCATTGTTCAGCTCGATGAGCTGACCCAGCAGAATGCCGCGCTTGTTGAAGAGGTGGCCCTGGCCAGTGAGTCTATGGGCGAACAGGCCGATGATCTAAATCAGATGATGGCGTTCTTCACGGTTGAACATGACGCACCGGATAGAGGAGCGGCCACCGGTGGTTCTCCCCAGCACCAGGAGGAACGACGCTCGGCCAAGCGACCTTGGGCCGCTCCGCAGACGGACGGATCGACACCGCAAACAAAGGCGACCGCGGGCGGCGGTGACCAGGAATGGGAAGCGTTCTGAGAACATCTGAGGTGACCGTCAGGTCGAGCTCTCAGCGCGCAGCTGTGGACTACGATAATTTGGCGCTTTCCTTGAGCGATCGGGAGTTTGACGAAATTCGGGCGGTCATCAAAGAGATGACCGGCATCAGCATGAGCGCCTCGAAACGCGCCCTCGTCTACCGGCGTCTATGGAGGCGCCTCAAGGCGACCAACATCGATACGTTTCAAGCCTATCTAGATCACATCAGAGACGGGGAGTCGTCGGAACTCAAAGAGTTT
>CBDUST010000338.1:0-4319 GCA_965369945.1 uncultured bacterium
GGGTCGACCGTCACCCCGCGCTCAACGAGCTCACTCAATCCCACGTTCTTCCGCCATGCGCCCAGCGCGCTGGTAATGCACATCACGGCCGTGGCTGTGGCGATGCTCTGTCGAAGCGGCAATCGACAAATACGTTGAAGCAGCGGCACCGCGATCGGTCCGCCGCCGATTCCCAGCAATCCCGCAGCGAACCCCATCAGAGATCCAACGAACCCGGCCGGCAGCCAAGCGATTCGAGGCGATCGGCCGTTGTCTTTGCGCCCATCCTCAAACAGCTTCAGCGTATTGATCGCAATAATGTAAAGAAGGAACACCCCAAAAAGCCTCATCAGCAACTCGCCATCGAACCGGTCGCTCAAAAAGACGCCGATCAGGATCAGCACCAGTCCGAAAGGCAGCATGCGGAGCACGACCCCCCATTGAACCGCGTTCGCCTGGTGGTGGCGAAACAGCGCAGGTGCAGCAACGAAGACGTTCACCATCATCGCCGCCGCCTGGGCCAGATGCTGGTCCTTGCCCATCAGCAAAGTGAGCACGGGAATGATGACCAACGAGCCGCCAATACCCACCAACCCTCCGGCGGTTCCGGCGGCAAGTCCGAGAATAAGTAGGATAATAAGCTCGTTCAGGGGAACCCCTGCCATTATCCCAGTGTAGGAACAGATTCAAACGCTGCGCGCCGCTGTGGGACATGACCCGTAACTTACAGGCATAAGCGACAGGATTTCCCCAAGATGACGCGCCAAAGCGCCGGGCCCTCAGGACCCGAGCCTTACGTCGAATCGGCCACAGTCGATCCTGCTTGCGACTTGCAACGGAGGTAGGCTGAATGTACGGTTGCGGCCTCCTAAACAAGAGTCTCTCATAGGGAAAACGAGAGACGGGTCGTATCCCGAGGGGATCGGTCCCATGAAAACGAAGAACGGAACCAATCGCGCTGCGCGATCGCTGTCTCGTTATCAACGCTTCGCCTTGCCCATGATCGGATGTTCAGCAGCTCTTACCGGGGCTGCTAGCGGCTGGCTGATGACGGACCCGGTCATGTCATTTCCGCCGGAGCAAACGGCGATCGCACTTATCGCCTGCGAGAACACCGAGTCGGTTCACTCGTCATCCATGCGAATCGTCCAAGCGACCGATCAGGTTGGGCCATCGTTCAACGGCCGACCGGTTCGCCCGGTTCGTACCGTCCGAATGATGGTGACCGCGTACAGCCCCGACGCCCAATCGTGCGGCGAGTTCGCCGATGGCATCACCGCTAGTGGATACTCAGTCAAGACCAACGGCATGAAGCTCGTCGCGGCCGACACGTCGATGTTGCCTTTCGGAACGATGCTCTCGATCCCCGGGTATGACGATGGATTCATCGTGCCGGTTCTGGATGTTGGCGGCGCGATCAAGGGCAACCATCTTGATGCGTTATTCCCGACACACGAAGAGGCACTCCAATGGGGCGTTCAACATCTTGACGTAACGATCTGGGAATACGCCGACGGCAAGCCGAATGATTTCAAGTCGATCTATTGAGCCATAGCCCGTAGCTCCGTGGTCACGCGGTGTACTACGGCCATTATGCGCGAGGCCTACCAATTCCTCGATCGAGTCTGCTAGACTCTGATGCGTGATCAGTCGCGTCCATAGTTTCGTGCTGCAGGGGATTGACGCTCGGCCATGTGAGATTGAAGCGGATCTCAGCGCGGTGGGTTTACCCAAGACGACGGTGGTGGGGCTGCCGGATGCGGCGGTCAAAGAATCGATCGAACGTGTGCGAACCGCTTTGCTCAACAGCGGCTTCCGCTACCCCCAAAGTCGCATCACGATCAATCTCGCGCCAGCGGATGTGCGAAAGGAAGGGCCCGTCTATGACCTTCCAATGGCGCTAGCGCTTCTTCTGGCGAGCGGCACGATCGAACCGTCAGCAGATGGAACCCGACCGCGGGCCGAGAACTATCTGATTGCCGGCGAACTCGCTCTGGACGGAAGGGTTCGACGCATCAAGGGAACGATCAGCCTGGCGCTGTTGGCCAAAGAAGTCGGCGCGAAAGGTGTCATTGTGCCGGCACACAACGCCACAGAAGCAGCCGCTGTTGATGGCATCGATGTGCTCGGTGTCGAGTCGTTGGGCCAAGTCGTTGGAATATTCAACGGCCAATGCGCTGCCGCGCCGCATCCGACCGTCGATATCGATTCGATGATCGCTGAGTCAACCCCAGAAGTGGACTTCGCGGATGTTCGGGGTCAAGAGGCAGCCAAGCGGGCCGTGACCATTGCGGCGGCGGGTGGACATAACATCCTGATGCTCGGCCCAGCGGGGACGGGTAAGACGATGATGGCCAAGGCGCTCTCCAGCGTGTTGCCGCCGCTGTCGCGCGAAGAAGCGCTGGAAGTGACGCGCATCTATTCGAGCGTGGGATTGCTTCCGTCTGATCAACCCTTGATGACACGACGACCAGTGCGATCACCTCACCATACCGCATCAAGTCCGGCGATCATCGGCGGCGGCACAATCCCCCGGCCGGGTGATGTCAGCCTGGCCCACCGCGGCATCCTATTCATGGACGAAATGCCCGAGTTCGCTCGAGACGTCTTGGAAACGCTTCGCCAACCGCTGGAAGATGGCTGCGTCACGGTGGCTCGATCTCACGCCTCGGTCCGCTTCCCGGCACGATTCATGTTGGTCGGTGCGCTCAATCCAACACCCAAAGGCTCTCAGGCAATGGACGAGGTCAGCCAACGGGCGATGGAGAAATATCTGTCGCGGTTGTCGACCCCATTGATCGACCGGATTGATATCCATATCGAGGTGCCTTCGGTGCCACACAAGCAACTGACGTCCAAGCAGCGCGGGACGAGTACAGCGGAGATTCGTTCCGTCGTGGCCCAAGCTCGGAAGGTGCAGGCATCGAGGCAGGGACCGCAGGTGACGAATGCTGAACTTTCGGGAAAGATGCTCGACAAGCACGCCAAGTTGGACGAACCCGCCCAAGCGCTTCTCGGGCAGGCGATGACCGAGCTGAAACTCAGCGCTCGCGGCTACGACAAGATTCGTCGCGTAGCCAGAACGATCGCCGATTTGGAGAACTGCGAGGACGTTCAATCACATCATGTCGCTGAGGCTGTCCAATATCGCCTTCTGGACCGAATGATTTAGTGGCCCAAGGAAATCGGGAAGATCAGTGGAGTGTCACTTCTTAGCAGTGACAAAGACTTCGGATCGCCACCGACTTCGGGCTGTCGCAGGAAAGATCGTATCCTGACACCTCCATGAACAACCAGCACCTCGCCAAGCGCATATTGAAATGGATCGTCCCCGTGCGGGACGATGAGATTCGCACGGTTGTGCTGTCGACTTTGTTCTTCTTCTTGCTCTTCGCCGGCTACTACCCGCTTCGTGCGCTGCGCGAAACGATGGGCGTGGAGAGTGGTGTCAGCACGATCCCCTTGTTATGGACATGCACGCTCGCCGTCATGTTATTGATCAATCCGATTTATGCGTGGATCGTGAGTCGCTTTCCTCGTCGTGTGTTTATTCCGTTTGTTTACAGGTTCTTTCTTCTCAACTTGATCATTTTCTTCGCGCTGAACAAGCTGTTGCCCCAAGAGGCTCATGTCTACCTCGGTCGCACGTTTTATGTCTGGCTAAGTGTGTTCAATTTGTTCGTTGTTTCCGTCGCGTGGGGATTCATCGATGACATTTTCAGCAGCGGACAGGGCAAACGTTTGTTCGGATTCGTCGCATCCGGCGCGAGCATCGGTGGATTGGTGGGATCACTGTTTACGATCTATGTAGCGGACAAGATCGATCCGATCAACGTGATGATTTTTTCCATCGTGATGATCGAAGCAAGCGCTCAATGCGTCCGACCACTGGATCGATTAGCCAAGACGGTACGCGGCATGCAGCCATCGAGTGGGAGCGAACGAGAACCTCAACAGGACGCACCAATTCGAGGAACGATGTGGGACGGGATGCGGCGTGTCGCATCATCACGCTATCTACTAAGTATTTGCTTGTTCATGTTCTTTTTGAGTCTGATGGGCACGTTGCTGTACATGGTGCAGGCCAACATCGCTACGGATTATTTCGATGATCGTGCTTCGCGCGTAGACTTCTTTGCGCGAATCAACCTCTTCGTCAACGGTATCGCAGCGGTCATTCAGATCTTCGTCACAGCTCGATTCATAAAATTGTTCGGAGTCGGCGTCACGCTCGGTTTGTTGCCGATCATCGCTGTTGTCGCTTTCGCCGGAGTGGGATTTGCCCTCCTCTCAGCGCAAATCGGTCTGATCTTCTGGGTATTTATTTTCGCACAAGTTGG
>CBDUST010000339.1:0-4264 GCA_965369945.1 uncultured bacterium
TTCCGGAGGTGGTGGACGGCTGGATGCCAACGCAGCTCGGCACGTTCGGGCTGGATTTGGCATGGATCGTCGCCGGGTTTGCACTGTGGTGGCCGGTGATCAATCCGATGCCTGAAATGAACGGACTCTCCTACCCCGGTCGCCTGGGATATCTCCTCGTCTCGATTATCGTGCCGGCGGCGCCGGCCGCGTTTCTCATCTTTGCCACGTATCCCCTGTACGAGCTGTACGAGTTGGCTCCACGGGTCGGATGGATTTCCGCTGGAGAGGATCAACTGATCGTGGTCGATTTGTAATGACGCCAACGACGTGCTGACATCGTCCATGAACTCAAAGAGCTTGTCGAGTCCGGTGATCAACATTACCGACCAGACGGTGTCTCCGATGGAGCAAACGCGAAGTCGTTGTCCGTCAGCTTCGAGTTTCCTGCGCAGTCGGAGCAGTTGGGCGATATTCGAGGAGTTGAGATAGGTGACGTCTTTGAGATCGACGATGACGTCGGGCGTGGTGTCGTCGTTGTCTTCGACCCGGCGCATCAACGACTCGAACTCCTCGGAGAACATCGGCTCGTCGTTGAGCTCGGCAATGAGGATGCTGTCGGACCACTGTTGCAGCGGCATGGGAGTGCCTCTCCTGAGGTACCTGTGAGACTTACGAAGCATAACACGACCAGCTTCGGGAGGCGGGAACTGGGCTACCGAAGCAGACTCTGAAGCCGGACTCAGCCCGGCTCTTGTGACGTCTCGGCGACCGCATCGCCATTGTCGCCTTCGACGACTCTGGCCGCGGCGATCAACTGGTCCCCAGATTTGAGATTGACTAGGCGAACACCCTGGGTGTTGCGGCCGATGCGGGAGATCGTGTTGGCGGGAACGCGGACGATCATCCCGCGCTCGGAGATGAACATGACGCTGTCGGTGTTGCGAAGGCAGCGAATCGCGACGACGCGGCCGTTGCGAGCCGTGGTGCGGATGTCGATTCGCCCCTTGCCGCCGCGGCTTTGAGCCCGGGTCGATCCGTCCTCGCCGCAAACGAGGTACTCCTTGAGCGGCGTCCGTTTGCCGTAGCCGTTGCGGGTGATCGTCAGCAGGTCCTCCACATCAAGCGCGCGAACGAGACCGACGACTTCGTCGTCGCCGCGCAGGTCGATGCCTTTGACGCCGGCGGCACTTCGACCCATGACACGAACGTCGTTCTCGTCGAACCGGATTGACATGCCCGTCGAGGTTGCCAGCAGCACGTGGTCGGAGCCGCTGGTGTGGATCACATCGATGAGGTGATCGCCGTCGTTCAGATTGATTGCGATGATCCCCGTACGATGGACGTTGCGGTAGTCCTTCAGGGCAGTCCGCTTGACGCGCCCCTGCGCCGTTGCGAACAAAAGGTAATCTTCGCCCCGCTCAAAGTCCTCGATGTTCAAATACGCGACCGTCCGCTCATTGGGCCGCAGTTCCAACAGGTTGATGATCGCCCGGCCCTTCGCGGTGCGCGACATCTCCGGGATCTGGAACACCTTCATCCGGAACACGCGACCATGATCCGTAAAGCACAATAAATCATCATGCGACGACGCGACGAAAAGGTGCTCGATGAAATCGCCTTCCCGCGGCGCCGTTCCCTTGACGCCCCGGCCGCCGCGCCGCTGACGGCGGTACGTATCGGTCGGCAGCCGCTTGACGTAGCCCTTGTGGGAGATGGTGACCACCACCTCATGCTCGGGGATGAGCTCGGCGATCTCGAAATCTTCCGCCTCCGTGCGGTCGATCTGTGTCTTGCGCTCGTTGCCGAACTTCTCGATCAGCTCCCGGGCGTCGTCGCGGACGAGGTCGAGAATGAGTTGCTCGTCCCCAAGTATGCGCTCGTGCCCCTGGATCTCCGCGAGCAGCTTGGCGTAGTCGCTGGTCAATTTTTCAATTTCCAGTCCGACGAGCTGTATGAGTCGTAGCGCGCCGATGGCTTCAGCCTGCACGCGCGTCAACTGAACCCCGTCACCTTCATTAGATCGGTCGATCAGTGTCTTTGGAACAAGCTGGGCGTACTGATGATCGGCGGCGATACGGAACCGCCTCTCCGTCAGCCGTTCAATCGCCTCGTCGCGCGTCTTTGAGCTGCGGATCAGCGCGATCACCTCGTCAATATCGCAAACGGCATAGATCAGACCCTCCAGCCGGTGCGCCTGTTTCTTCGCCTCGCGCAGCAGATGCTCGGTGCGACGCCGAATGACTTCCTTGCGGTGATCGATATAACAAAACAGAATCTGCTTCATCCCCAGCGTTCGCGGCTGGCGATTCAGCAGGGCGATATTGATGATCGACACTACCGACTGCAACGGCGTGTACTGGTACAGCTGCTTCTCAACGATCTCCGGTGACGCACCCTTCTTGAGGTACACGACAATGCGCGTGCGATGCTTCTTACCCGAGAAGTTCTTGACGTCGGAGATGTCAGAGATTCGCCCCGACCTCGCGGCTTCAACGATCCGCTCGATCAGGTTGTTCTGAACCACCTGATAGGGAATCTCGTCGATGACGATGAGTTCACGGCTTCCGCTCTGTTCGTAGTGAACTTTGCCGCGCACCGTGACTTTGCCGCGACCGGTGGCATAGGCGGCGATGATGCCCTGTCGGCCTAGGATCACCCCGCCGGTGGGGAAGTCCGGCCCGGGGATGATCTCCATCACATCTTCCAAAGTAATGGACGGATCTTCGATCAGCGCGATGATCGCGTTGCACACCTCGGTTAGATTGTGAGGCGGCACTGAGCAAGCCATCCCCACAGCGATTCCATTGGAGCCGTTCACCAAGAGGTTCGGGAATTTGCCGGGCAGAACCGTCGGCTCGCGCCGCGTCTCGTCGTAGTTCGCCTTGAAATCGACCGTGTCCAGATCGATATCAGCGAGCAACTCCATCGCTTCGGCGGTCATCCGCGCTTCGGTGTATCGCATGGCCGCGGGGGGGTCGCCGTCGATCGACCCGAAGTTCCCCTGCTTGTCGATGAGCATGTGGCGCATCTTCCAATTTTGGCCCATATTGACCAACGTTGGATAGATCACCGATTCGCCGTGCGGGTGGTAATTGCCCGAGGTATCGCCGGCGATTTTCGCGCATTTGCGGTGCTTGGCCCGCGGCGAGAGGTTCAGATCGTTCATCGCCACCAGGATTCGCCGCTGCGATGGTTTGAGCCCATCGCGCACGTCAGGCAGCGCGCGATCCATGATTGTCGATAGCGCGTACGTTAGATAGCTGGTGTGGAGCTCACGCTCGATCTGCTGATCAACGACCAGGCCTGCGCCGACCGGCCCCGTCTGATCGTCAGGTGTTGTTGTATCCAGATCGTCCATAGTCATTCAGTGTGCCGCGAATCGTGCTCGAAACAAGACCCGCATTGTAGCCGATTTGGGTTCACCTGCACCGCTATGGGGAAGCGACCTTGCGAGCCAGAATCAGGTACTCGACGTTGCCTTGATTCGGTTTCTTTCGACCGCTCTTGACGCCGCGAATCGGTGAGGTGGTGCTGGCTAGAACCTCCACGCCAAGGTTGGGTAGTTCCTCTAGCACCCGCTCGAAGATGTGCTGCGCTCGATCATCGGGCAAAGCGCCATCCACCAGCCAGGCCTTCTTATCATCGGGTTCGAGTTCGTAATGTGGTTTGACCAGCGTGATGATCCTCCCTCCGGAAGTCATCCATTTCAGCGCCGCGGGAATGGAGTGTTGCTGCCGGGTCCAACCCACATCGATCGTAACCAGATCAACGCCTCTTACTCCCCTCTCCCCTTGGGAGAGGGGTTGGGGGTGAGGGTCTTTTCTTTTTTTCTGAACAACAAAACAAATCGCCTCCAACACCGCCTCGGTCTCCTTCAACACTTCATGATCCCAAAACCGCAATACGCGAATGCCGTTATTTTCTAAGAACTGTGTTCGAGTCTTATCTCTCTTTCTTGTCTTAGGTTCATTGTGCTGCCCGTCATCGAGTTCGATTGCGAGTTTCAAGTCATTGCAATAGAAATCTAGGACATATGGCTCGACCGGATGTTGTCGGCGAAACTTCAAATCAAGCAGTCGCCGATCGCGCAGCATGAGCCACAGCAATTGCTCAGCATCAGTTTGCTTCCGGCGTAGCTTGCGTACGAAATCTAGGTAGTTGGGGTTGAGCGCAGTTTTGTGTTTGGAAGACCCCGCACCCCAAAACCCGCACCCCAACGGGGGGGGGGACCTGTAGGCCTTTACGCATAACACCGCCCCCACCGGGGGGGGGGTTGGGGGTG
>CBDUST010000340.1:0-4201 GCA_965369945.1 uncultured bacterium
GTCGTTGTTGAAGTCGGTCGCGGCGACCGACGCAACCAGGAAGGGAATCTCGCCGGCAAGATTCTGTGACGTCCGATCAACGAAGACGCCGTCTTCGTTGATCAAGAGTACGCTGCGATCGTAACATCGCCCAACAAACGCATCTTTGTCACCGTCGTTGTCAAAGTCGGCAAAGATTGCACTGGTGGATGGGTTGACAATGTCGAGACCGTATTCGCGGGCCGCTTCGCGAAAGCCGTTCCCCTGCTCGTTGATCAACAACTTGTTGGGCAACCATTCGTCGCAGATGTACAAGTCCTCCCATCCGTCCTCGTTCACATCGACGGCACAAATTCCCGGATGCTGAACCGTTTGACCCGGAGCGAAGTACTTTGCGAGACGTTGACTATCTATCGCGACGCTACCGGTGCTAACCAGTTTCGACATGTACGCATCGTGTTGCGAGTATCGCATGCGCTCGGCCAAAGCAGGGCCGCACAATTCGTCGAGACTCTCATCGAATAACAGCGCATCGGCCCGACGAAAATCCAGTCTCTCGGTCTTTAGACTTGCAATCTTCCACGACTTTGCGTTCGATGGATCCGAATCGACAGGCCGTTCCCAATCGACCAGCAGCTTGCCCTCGATGGATTCCCACGCGTCATCTTTTGTACGAGCGATTGCCTCGAAACCCATCTTGGAATGAAAGCGCGTGCGTTCAGCCGACTCGAAATCTCCGGATACGAAATAGATCTTCGCGTGGGAAAAATAGGCCACCCTGGTCAACAATGATGACCATATCTCTGCACTTGCCACGCTCGCCATCTGGGTTTCCGGAATCAGCACCTTCAGATCCGAGAATGGCGAAGGCGCCCGCTCGGCCGCATTCAGATCTAGAGGGTTTACCGAAACGCTTTCCTTGAACAGCGGGCGCGAGTACAGGCCGAGCGACAGGTTCTTGATGTCGCGATTGAGATGCTTGACTTCCTTGGTGAGTTCAAGAATCAGCTCTTCGGAGCCGACAAGCTGCTTGACCGGGATCTTGGGACCCGAGTCGTTGTCAGCCGCTGCATTTCCCACATCATGGTCGGCACTACAGCCGGCAACAACAATCAGAAAGAGTGCGACAACAATACGGTGCAGATTGTCTGCGGCTTTGACGTGCTTCATTGGGAGGGACTCAGACTGCTCTACTACGACTCAACTGCAGCATAATCATAAAGAAAAGCCGCTTCGATGTGAAGCGGCTTTCTGGTTCTTGAGGTCAAGTCGCCTCAGTTGCGTCGGCGTCGCCGTCGACCTGCAAACAGAGCAATTCCGAGCAAGGCGCCAGCGCCCGGCGCAGGAATCTTGCCAAAATGAGCACCGATCAGCTCAACCCTGTAGGCGCCAGCACCAGAAAAGACATAATGGTCGAACGGTCCGGCACCGGTGGGGCCGGTCAGTGCTTGGAAATCGCCCAAGTCATCGATGAACATGCGGTTGTTAGCCGCATCTTGGGCCTCGTCAAGGAACGCGCCAATGGACAGAATGTACTGATCACCGTCTTCGACCTTGCCGGGGTTTCCGATGATGTTGCCGGCGTGCGTATTTGCATCACCAAAGCCAAAGTTGAAATCACCTCCCGGGTTACCCGGCTCGTCATCGTTTGCCATCACCGGGCTGCCGTCCAGTCGCCACAGAAAGGCTTTGGTGTCGGTGAAGTCGGCACCCCCTATGTCGTGGAGGAAGAAAATCGACGCATCATTGACGGTAATCAGGTAGGAATCGATTCCATCGAGGTTGTTGCCGGTGATAATATCATAGATCGTCAGACTGGTCTGGGTCTGAAAACCACCGCCTGGGAAATCACCGGCATCACCGCCACCGTTGGCGATTTCGTCCCAGACATCGGCGCTGGCGACTGTCGCCATCGCCATAATGGCTGCACAGGGCAGCAACTTCAATACTAATCTCATTGACTTTTCCTCCTAAGAAAACACTCGCGAGAGTTCATACGTGCCGTGTAAGAAAGGAGTCCGACTCCTCCGCTACCGTTTCAGCCCTTTTCGCTTGGGCTACGTTGAGAGAATCCAGTGCCCGGGCTCTCGACCGGACCCACGACGCCGACGCATACTCGTGGACGGCACACACACCGCCTTCCGGCATACACCGACTCTCTCTCTTTTTAGGATGGGTCTCCAGGCCTATGCCCCACCGAAAAATGCACTGGCCACTCTTCCACGAAACCCGTGGTTGATTATGCCTGCGACAGAGTTTGCACGCAAGAGGGCACATCGAAAAAGACACAAAATTTTTGCAACGCCAGCTTGCCCAAAGTCACACCGGCCACCGAATGGCGCCACAATTCGACCGATCACGATGATCCCAGTCAGGTCTTCGACTCCTACTCAGGCTGCGATTCCAGACCAAGAGCCTGACCGCCCGGCATCTCTCATGACCACGAATTGCTCAGGGAAGTCGGTTGTTCCCTCTGAGCAGCCGTTTGTACTGCACATGGAGCTCCGGATTCATCCATCCGAGCAGCCCCAGCAGAATGGGGCACGCGGAGATCAGGCCAACGACGTCCCCCTACGCAACCGTGCGACCCGACCCGACGCGGGAGGGATTGGAGGGGGAAACTGCAACGCGCCCGGGAGGACTCGAACCTCCGACCCCCGGTTTAGGAAACGTGAATCCACACGAATTGGCCCCCATTCCCAAACCGGAATCGGGGGTCGTTATGCCACCAGTACACTTCCGCCCAACTCAAGCACAACTCCAAACGAGTCGGATACAGGCTGTCGAGACCTAAAACCAGACCTAAAAGCCGGACGGCTCAACAGCGCCCGACAACTGATTGACCGGGGAGTGACGCCGGATGTGGCCGACTTCCTGGTTCGATGTGCGACCGCTGATCGCGTGGCGCATGTCATTGATTCGTTCGACCGACACCCACGACCGCCGGCTGATTCTGCCGCGTGGTTTCAAGAGATGCTGCTGCACGACACGCACGACCGGAACCTCTCACGCTTCGGGCAGCGGATCCGGCAAGCGCCCAAGTCAACGGGCCTAGCGAAACGACAGCCATTGCCGAAGGGAAGGAGACGACGCGCACGGAAGCGAAAGCTACGTCGCCCAGCGGCGTGATTGAATGACATAGGGCACGGACGCCCAACCCCTTCTCGGTGGGGAAAGCTCTGCGGGCAACTGGGACGCCGACTGATTCCGGCGTTGTGCGAATCGGATATTGAGGCCAGCTGTCCCTACGTCGGGACAGTTCTCTCCAAGTCGCACGACCTCCCCCTATTGTGCGCCGGCCCGAAGTATCGGGATGGGCTCCGCGGTCACCTGGAAGCCGGGTTTCGCCTCTCCCAGAATGGTTTGATGCTGACCGTAGGCAATCCTCCCGGCTCCGTGGTTGCACGCCTGCCCCCTGAGGTGGGGGTAGGTGCGCCAGCCCTCACCATGGTTGCAGTTCGGGATGCTCAAGGGAAATACATGTAACAGGTAGTCAGTGAACAGCGCGCAAAAGAAAAAATCGGCCAAATTGCGTTTGGCGTCAAGCCGCTACCACAATCACCAAGACCAGTATCGCAGTAGCGATCACCCAACAGGCCCACTCTGACAATTCACGCTTCATGCGATCGGCTGCTTGGGAACCGAGAACACGATTATCAGATTCGCTTCGCCAAACGTAACCTCGGTATCCTCCCCAAGCTCAGCAAGGCGCTTTGATTGAGGCGGATCCGGTTGGGTGTCCACGACGGAGCCTGCGAAGTTCCCTGCGTCGTTCTTTGTGACGTTGATCTTCACCTTGTCACCCTCGTCGGTTTCCAAACCGACCGATGACCCCGGCGTGATATCGCTGATCTTTGGGTACCAGCCATGCGTGGCACCGCGTTCGCTCCAATGGGGTTGTTCGTGAATGTCTCGCTCTTTGAACATTAGATATCTCCTTGCCCAGGCTCATTCGTCTTTGTGGTTCGTTGGCCGCAACACCGCAAACCCGATCAGCCCCGCACCGAGTGCCATACCGGCTACGATGACGATAGAAGCTCCCCGGGGGCTAAGCGCCGTCTCCCTGGCGATGTCGCCGTCCACTCCATACCGCATCATTCCCCAACCCCCAACCAACAATGCAGCCCCTATGCCGAGCGTGAGTCTACGGATCATGGACATGCCGCCCAGCATACCGAACTGACCGAGGACACGGATGCTATCGAATGACATAGGAAAAGGG
>CBDUST010000341.1:0-4186 GCA_965369945.1 uncultured bacterium
CGTCGAGTGTCGCTGGAGAATCGTTTGGCAACGTTCCGAAGAAATCCAGCGTGACCGGAGCTTCGGTTGGATTGAGTACGATGCCTGGTTCATAACACAGATCGCTGTCATCCGATTCCAGAACGTCGTCGACCGTACCGGAAGCAAGGAATCCGCGGAACGCACTGAAGTCGTCGGGTGTGGTCGTAGTTGCTTCGACGAGCGTGCCTTCGATCCGAATCGCGGCATCGGCTGGCGTAGCTTCGTCGCCTCCGAAGGTCAGAGGTACCCAATCTGGCAACTCGCCACCCTGATAGCCGTTGCCGTGATCTTGCCCTCCCGCGCGTCCATGGACGGGGACGCCGCGAAGAAGTCCATCCGTCGTAAGAATAGCCCACGTCTCCAAGCTTGATTTCTTACCTGATTCATCCACCGCCACAACGGATATCCACCAGGTGCCCGGGCCCAAGATGATCTCAGAGTCGCTGACGTCGATCATGAACCGATGGCCGGAGTTGCCAAAGACGGTGTCCTCGAATGGAGTCTCGGTAAAACTGGCGGAAAACGCCTGGGCGAACGGGATCTCGCTCGGACACGGTGGGGGACCATTGACGCACTTTTCGGTTTCGTTGGAGAAGAACTCCACCAGGAAGCCCTCGGCAGGAATAACGGACGGCGGTGTGTTGATGAAGTCTCCGGTTACGCTGGTGATGGCGTAGGTGGCACCTATC
Organism: uncultured bacterium; assembly: GCA_965369945.1. Classification (GTDB taxonomy): domain Bacteria; phylum Planctomycetota; class Phycisphaerae; order Phycisphaerales; family SM1A02; genus JADFNO01. The sequence continues at coordinate 711 of CBDUST010000341.1, forward strand.
TCGAAATCGTCCGCCAGCTGCCTATCCCAACCGCCGTTCCAGAGCGTGATCGAACTCGTATAAGTGTGATTGTATGTTTGCTCGTCCGTCATATCCGTTGCGTCGTAGAGGATGTCTGCGCGCGCAAAATCACCCCCACCGATCGCAATCGCACAACCTGCAGCACGTGAGAACGCCCGCCAGTTCGGCGGGCCGAATCGCTCCAATTTTTTCCTTTTCTTCATCTTTCTTCTTTCTCCTTCCTAAGGAACTCTGCTAACCTACACGGGATCATCTGTGGTTCCTTTAGGTAGGAGTAAAGATGTGGTCGCGATCGGTGTTTTTCTCCTTTCGTTCGTTTATCTCCGTGGCCCTTAGTCTCTCAATCTTCTCTGTGTCTCCGTGGCGAATTCTTATCCCCAATTCGCAAGTAAAAGTTGATCGAGTTGCTAGTTCGTTGTTGACCAGAAGACCTGGTCAACGCAATCAGCCCATGGGAAAAGGAATATGAAGCTCACTTGACGAACTTCGTATCGAGTCCTCACTGCACCAGTACCCGCCTCTACGTGATCCGCCGGTGTGCCGGTAAACGTCCTGACGGTATCGGCGTTGAGCGATTGCGTTGCTGTACCAACAACATCCCACATACTCGCGTTGAAGTTCCAGAATGAGATTGTGAGTTCCAACCCGACAGTGTTCGCCGACGATTCAATCGTCACGTCGAGCGAAGCTGGAGAATCGTTTGGCAACGTTCCCTCAAAATCCAACGTGACCGGAGCTTCGGTTGGATTGAGTACGATGCCTGGTTCATAACACAGATCGCTGTCATCCGATGCCAGAACGTCGCCGATATCTCCGGAATCATGGAAACCGCGGAACGCACTGAACGAGTCGGGGGTGGTTGTAGTTACAAGATTCAGACCCGTCGTTTCGAGGATCACCAGACCGTCACTGTGGTAGCTGTCATTCTCGTTGGTCACATAGATGTACGGTTCGTTGACGAAGAGGCTGCTCTTGGTGCCGCCGACACGTTGGACCATGTCGATAAGCGTGGGTGAAGCCGGCACGATCGCATCGAGCAAAAGAATGCTATCAGCACAGAAGAGGGGGCTGCATGCTAGACTGACCACGTATGCACGGTTGTTCTGGATTCTGACGCCGGATGTTCGAACCAGTGTGGTGCCGTCTTCAAATGGGGAATCTTGATCGATGTGGGCCAGGAGTTCCGGGCTTGACGGGTTGGAAACATCCTGAATGTAGAGGCCGGACTGAGGCTCATTGGTGAGGTCGTCGCTAGCCAGATAGAGCACATCACCCATAAGAGCAACATCGGCGACCGCGGGGACAACGCCGTCGTAGATGACGGCGGGGCTGGCGGGAATGCTCGTATCGATGACGAGATCGGTGTTGGTGCTAAAGCCGCTGTACCCTCGGCCGAGGAATGCGATCCCCGACTCGTTGAGCTCGATTCTCGCGGCGCGATTGTGCCCATGCGACACGCGGCCGAGCTCGAAGATGTTCTCAGGATCAAAAACGTCCAGGTTCAGGAAGATGCCAAAGCCAAAGAGGCAAGTCTGGGCCTCGAAGCCAATAGAAGCCACGTCGTCCCACGCGCGCACGCCAACGAACTTTGACGCCGCCACCGCGGGCGGAAGAAGCTGGTCGATCCGCAACGCCCCGAGGAAGACGGGGCTGGCCGGGTTGGACACGTCGATGACTTCAAGCCCCAGATGCCCGGCGGCGAGGTAGACAGTGTCGTTCCTGACGTCGATCCCGTACGCATCGACGCCCAAGGGATAGGACATGTCCGCGCACGAATCAAACGCCTCGACGTGCTCAGCCAGATACACACTGACCACCTCGGGTTGCGTTGCGTCCGAGACGTCTAATACGGTGAAACCGTTCCAGGCGTCGGCGATGTAGAGCAGGTCGCCGACCTGGGTCGATTGTCGTAATGTGGCGGGGGAGTGGTAGTTGCCCAGGCGAACGGGTTTGGTCGGCGTTGAGATGTCAAGGATGATGATCCCCTCGCCGGCATCGTGGAGGTATGCGCGATCGCCGACAACCTCCACGCCGTGAACATCGCCGTGCGTCTTGAAGGTGCCTACCACCGTTGGGTTGGCTGGATCCGCGATGTCGAAGATAACCAGCCCCTGGGCGGAGGCCCATCCGCTGGGGGTACCGTCTTCGCTGTCAGTTGCGTCAGCAACGTAGGCGTAGCCGCCGGCAACGGCCACATCTCTGATCCAGACGAAACCGGTCTCGCTGGCGACGATCGTCGGCGATTGGGGAATGGAAACATCCACGACTTCCAGAGAGAACCAGTTGCCATTATGCCTGACGGTCCAGTAGACGTAGTCGCCCTCGACGGCCAGCGCGGTCGTCTTCTCACCCACGTCATCCACGGAACCGAGAAGGATCGGATTCATGGGGTCCGAGGCCAAGTCATAGATCCGTAGATGCGCGTCACCGCATTGCGTGCCCTCCCCGACGTACAGAAGATCTCCGACGATGGTTAATGCACCGACACAAACGGAGAGGAAGGACTCGCCCAGATAGATCGGGTTGTGCGGATCAGTGATATCGAAAACATCGATGCCGCTAATAACCGATCGTACATACGCTAAATTGCCGTAAAGCTGGGCATCAAGAGGAAAGTGATCACCCGTCCCGGCTGAAACCAGTACCGGGTTGGTCGGGTTAGAAACGTCCGCCACTGTAAAACTGTACGGCTCGGCAGCAGCGAGGAAAACGTAGTTGCCCGAGACGGTCACGCCTTCGACCCCGGACATGATCGTCATCGACCCGATTTCGAAGGGGTTCGCCGGGTCAGCGACGTTCAGTATCACCAGCCTGCGTCCGATCGCGGCGTACGCCAGATCACCCACCACCTCCACATCATTGACCGGCCCACCCCAGGCGCTTCGCACCACCAGCGCGATTTCCCCCGGATCGGGCTCGCCATCCGTGACAGTAAACGCCCCTTTAAGGGTTCCCGACGCGTCGTCTGTGGGGCGGGTGACGATCACGTCGTACACCCCCAGTGGGGCTTGAAGGAGGTTGATCAAATCGGCCGGCAGCGTCGCCACCGTTCCGGTGAAATTCACCCACGCCAAGGCGCTGTATTCAGCGCCACCCTTACCCGGCTGCCGAAGCGTCACCGTGGGCCGATTCGTCTCAGACGGCAGCCCTTCGATGAAGTCTGAGCCGAAGACTTGAATATCCGGCTGAGGCACCTCGCCTTGAACGATCTCAACCGGCTCGATCGAATCCACAACAACCGGCGGCGGATCGCCGCCCTTGACGACACCGCAAGTCACCAACGGCAAAAACAAAAAAACCGCCGAAGGCAGTAGCCTTCGACGCAACGTCCTTCTTACCGGCGTTCGGCGCGACCCACCCACAAGCGCGCAGCGCGTTCCATCCACACCGCTCATGCGACGACTCCTTGGCGCGCAAACGGAAGTTCGGGATGATGCGCACGCGATCGCCCACCA
>CBDUST010000342.1:0-4183 GCA_965369945.1 uncultured bacterium
GGACGACAAACACAGCGATTGGAAAGACAACGCCAAACCCCAACCAAACACAAAGACCGATGAATAGCAGCACCATCGGCGCGATGAGCGAGACAGCTTTGTGTCGAAGGCACCATCTCAGTACCGGCACGTAACACAGACGAAAGATCGCAAATCCGAGCAATAACCCCACGACCGCCGAGGTGACAAACACAAAGTTCTGCACAGCGCCGCGTTCCGGGCCCAGCGGTTCCCATATCTTGGCCAAGATCACAGCGACAACCGTAGCGGCGACCACACTGAGCGAACCAAAGAATGTCTTACGAACGGTCTGTGGCGCCTTTTCAAGCAAGAGGTGTAGGCTGGCGCCAATCGTCATCGCAGCACCCGCCAAAGTCAGAATCAATCCCATCCGCTCCGTAGTTAGTCTAACGTTCTCATACCACATTCGCAGCCAGCCCGCGGAGAGTCCCACGGCCATCAGTGCTATTCCAAATCCAACGAGGATCTGTAACATTCGGCTTCGGGCGCGGCGAAAATCGAACGCGACGAACATATGCACAAGGGCCGGCAGGACTGTGAGCGCGAGAACCACCGATGCGATGAGCGCGAACGTCTTGGTATACGCGAGCGGCTTGAACAGTTTGCCCTCGGCCGCTTGCATCGTAAAGACCGGCAGAAAGCTCACGACGGTCGTCATCACCGCTGTTAGAACCGCGCTCCCCACTTCGGTACTGGCGCGGTAGAGCACTTCGAGCTTGTTCGACTCCGGCGGAGCTTCGTCCAACCGTCGCAGCATGTTCTCGCAGATGACAATCCCCATATCAACGATCGTGCCGACTGCGATGGCGATACCGGATAACGCGACGATGTTGGCGTCCACCTTGAAGAACTTCATGCTGATAAAGGTCATCAGCACAGCGAGCGGTAGCATCGCGGAGATGAGCACGCTACTTCGCAAGTGAAAGACCATCAGCACCACGACGATTATGGTGACCAGCACTTCCAATATGAGCGCTTCGTTGAGCGTGCCCAGCGTCTCGTAAATAAGACCCGTGCGGTCATAGAACGGAACAATCGTCACCTGACTCTGCGTTCCGTCGGCAAGGGTTTTCTTTGGAAGGCCCGGGGCGATCTCGTCGATCTTGGCCTTGATATTCTGAATCGCGGCCAAGGGATTGTCGCCATACCGTACGACGACGACACCTCCCACCGCTTCTGCACCCGCCTTATCGAGCGCGCCGCGGCGCAAGGCCGGGCCCAGCGCGACATGAGCAATGTCGCGCATGAACACCGGCGTATCGTTATGCGCGTGAACGGCAATATTCTCTATATCGCTGGGCGTCTCGATGAACCCCAGCCCGCGAACGAGATACTCGGCCTTATTCACTTCGATTGTTCGAGCGCCGACATCAATGTTGCTATTGCGCACGGCTGTGAAGACTTGATCGAGCGTGACGCCGTAGGCGCGCATCGCATCCGGATCGACGTCGATCTGGTATTCCTGTACGAACCCCCCAACGGACGCAACTTCAGCCACGCCGTCGGCAGCGAGAAGTCCGTAGCGCACGATCCAGTCCTGCACGCTGCGAAGCTCGTGCAGATCCCATCCGCCGGTGGGATTGCCATCCGGATCGCGGCCTTCCAGCGTGTACCAAAACACTTGGCCAAGCGCCGTAGCATCAGGACCAAGCGCGGGCGTCACACCCTCGGGCAGCGTCCCGCGCGGCAGACTGTTGAGCTTCTCAAGAACGCGTGTGCGCGACCAATAGAATTCCACATCGTCGTTGAAGATGACGTAGATACTCGAAAAGCCGAAGACCGAGTAGCTCCGAATGCTCTTCACGCCCGGCACGCCCAGCAGCGCCACCGTCATTGGATAGCTGATTTGATCGTCGATATCCTGAGGTGATCGACCGGGCCATTCGGTGAAGACAATTTGCTGATTCTCACCAATGTCGGGAATGGCATCGACCGGAACGGGATTTCGCGGTAAGTCCCACAGCTTCCAGTCAAACGGTGCAACCAGCGCACCCCACCCGATGATGAGGGCGGTGAGCAGGATCACCACGAGCTTCTGCTCAAGGCAGAAGCGGATCATTCTCGCCAGCAAGGATGGTTGTCCGTTCACCGTTGACTTTCCTCAGCGTCTTGTAGCTCGCGCGGCGGAAATTCGGATTTCACTTCACCGCAACGCGGCATGACGCTTCCAAGGTAGGGGTTACTGATCTCGTTTGTACGTGCCAGCCAGAACGCCCCTTTGTCGCCAAAGGCCATGGGACCGTATGTGCGGTAGTACGTTGCTTTACCCATGTGCCCGAAGCGCTCCTCCAAATCGAGAATCGCTTTTGAATATGTTTCAAGCAATGTTCGAGCTTGAGCAATCTCGGTCATGTGTTCGATGTGCTCAGCATTGGTGCGCAGTTGTTTGTCGATTCGACGCCAAAACGCAAGCGGTTCGCCGGTGAGACCGGCGACATCCACGATGTTCAGCGATTCGTGAAGGTCATTCGCGCCTTGCTTGAATGCGGCGAGATCATCCAATGCGAGCGATTCGGGCAACGGAAAATACGCTGCGTATACAGGTTTGAGCCGCTCTAGAAACTCCATAGGCAGATCGAGGCGTGTTTGCTTCGGCTGTGTTGTCGCGCCTGGGCCGGGTGCGGGCTTGGGCGACATGTCCCCATGCTGATGGGCGCCGGTAGCGCCTGTACCGATCGGGTCCATCATGCTGGGTTTGGCGAGAATCTGCATGGCGCTATCGATCTTAAATGCGCCGTTGGTGACGACGGATTCACCCTCGCGTAAGCCCTCGACAACGATGTAGTACTCGCCGGCGCGCGGCCCCAACACGATTTCGCGTCCTTCGAATGTTGGTTTGTCGCGATCCGGTACGCTGACATACACAACGGCGCGCTTGCCGGTGATCAGCGGCGCGGTCGCGGGGATCACCAACGGCGGATCGATGTCAGATGATTCGGCGATGTATCCAACCTCTTCGATCGGCACCAACGGCATGCCACAAATATCACAATCACCCGGCCCATCCTTGATAATCTCGGGGTGCATGGGCCCGATCCATTTGCCCGCCAAGTCGTCGGTGATAACGAGACCGTGCCCGGCAATCTCCGATTGTGCGCTGGCGCGCACGAACATGCCGGGCTTGAGCCGACCGTCTGTGTTATCTACGTTGAGGCGAATACGAACTGTTCGAGTTGCCGGGTTGACCACGGGGTCAATGAATGCGATGCGTCCGGAGAAGGTCTGCCCGGGCATTGATTCGATCTCAAATTCGACATCTTGGGCGTAACGAATCCACACTAACTGCGATTCGTAAGCCTCCAGTTGCACCCACAAGTGCGACAGATCGGCGACGGTATAGATCTCGTCGCCCGTCTTGACGTACATCCCCTCAACGGCGGTCTTTGTGATGACCACGCCGTCGATCGGCGAATAGATCGTCAAGCGTTCGATCGGTTGCTCGGTTTGCTCCATCTCGGCGATCTGCTGTTCGGTGAGTCCCCACAAGCGGAGTTTTTCCCTCGCCGCGGCAAGTTGGGCGGTGGTGATGGCGCGAAGCGTTGGACTGGCTTGATCGTTCTGGTCAACGGACGCGAGGGCTTGTTGCAGTTCAACATGGGCCGTATTGAGATCGGGGCTGTAGATGTCTGCCAGATGATCCCCCTCACTAACCGACACGCCGGTGTAGTCAACGAACAGTCGTTCGAGCCGACCCGGGAAATACGCGGCGATGGTTGCGATGCGCGTCTCGTCGTAATCAACGTTGCCGAACATTCGGACCGTCTGCGTGGGGAACATGCGAACAACGGGCGTAGTTTGGATTTCAGCCAGTTTCAGGGCGGCTTCGGACATGACCAGTTCGCGCTCGCCTTCTTCGTCACTACTTCCACTGGCAACTGGAATGAGATCCATAAGACAGATCGGACACTTATCATCAGGGTTGGGCATACGAATATGCGGGTGCATCGAACAGGTGTACTCGATCGGCTTGGCTTTGTCGGTCACTCCAGTGCTCGCTTGTGTCGAGGTTTTGGCATCGGGCGCGAGCCCGTAACCGAACCGAATGCCGATCGCGAAGGCGATGATGATCAACACGAGCGCGACGACGGCAGCGGCTGACTGCCAGATGAACTTGAGGCCTTGCCAGGTGAACCTAAGGATTTGCCATACGATGCGTTTCATG
>CBDUST010000343.1:0-4073 GCA_965369945.1 uncultured bacterium
GGAGTTGGTCGATGCCGTGGCGGCCGTGGAAGGATTGGAACGACTGCGGATCAGCTCGATGGAGCCGGGCGATGTGACGCAGACTTTGTTGGATGCAATGGTCGCCAATGCCCCGGTGGTTGTGCCACATCTGCACCTGCCGCTGCAATCGGGATCCGACGCTGTGCTGCGAAGAATGAACCGCCAATACCGCGTGGGGCAATACCTGGACATGATCGAGATGGTCAACCAAGCGATGACGCGCGACGGTCTCGGCCCGGCGATCACCACCGACATCATCTGCGGCTTCCCCGGCGAGACGGACGCCGACTTCGACCAGACGCTACAGGTCGCGCGGCGCGTCGGCTATCTGCACATCCACGTCTTCCCGTTCAGTGCCAAGCGCGGGACTGCGGCCGCCAAGTGGACGGATTCCTTTGTCATCCCCTCCATGATCAAGACGCGTGTTCGTAAATTGATCGACATGGAGAACGATCCCTGTGATGGACTGTCAGTCCGATATCGTCGACGATTGCTCGGCCGCACCGTCCGCATGATTGTCGAGCAGCGTGACCGAGACGATGCCGCCCTGGCCACGGGGCGGTGCGATCAATACGCCCTCATCCACGTGCCGACCGATCGTCCGCGCGGATCGATCCTCCACGTCACCGTCACGCAGGTCACCGAAACCCACACGATCGGCGAGATCGCAACAACTGATATCAAACTGCCGGTCCTTGAAGTACACTCAGTGTGAAGCAGACAACGATGACCGAACAACGAGATGAATCACGATCGCGCGGCTCGGCCGACCTCGATGCGAAGCTCCAGGAGGAGATCGAAGCGGCGCTGGGTGACATGAGTCTGGAGGACATGCTCGATGTCGCTGATCATCCGCGCCCGTCACCGATCAAAGGACAGATGGAGCTCAAAACGGGCACGATTGTCGGAATCCACGGCTCGGATGTGTTCGTCGAGTTCGGCCCAAAGTCCCAAGGTGTCTGCCCCATCGCCCAATTCGAAAACCCACCCCTCATTGGCGAGAAACTCTCGTTCGTCGTCGATCGCTTCGATGAAAAGGATGGCTTACTCATACTCTCGCGCGAAGGGGCGGTGCGCAAAGCTGCGTGGGATTCGATCGCTGTCGGCCAAGTGATCGAAGCACGCTGCACCGGCACCAACAAGGGCGGCTTGGAAATGGAAGTCGCCCAACACAAAGCCTTCATGCCTGCCGGCCAAGTTGATCTGCGGCATATCGATGATCTTTCAGTCTTCGTCGGCGAGAAAATGCCCTGCGAAATCATCGAATTAGATCGCCATCGAGGGCGCATCATCCTCAGCAGGCGTTCAACGCTCGAAGCTGAGCGATTGAAGCTGCGCCACAAACTGATGGACGAGATCAAAGAGGGTGAACACCGACCGGCGGTGATTACCTCCGTCCAAGCCTACGGCGCGTTTGCAGACATCGGCGGAGTCGATGGGTTGATACACATCTCCGACATGGCTTACCAACGTATCAAGCATCCCTCGGAAGTCGTCAAGGAGGGTCAACAGGTCACCGTCGAAGTGCTCAAGATTGATCGCGACCATGAGCCGCCGCGCATCGGATTGGGCATGAAGCAATGCCTCGCCGATCCCTATGAAGCCCATGCTTCGGAGATCAAGGCCGGCGACAACGTGACGGGCAAGGTCACGAAGATCACGAACTTCGGCGCGTTCGTCGAACTCGCGCCCGGCGTCGAGGGGCTCGTACATATTTCGCAGCTTGCTCATGAGCGCGTCAACAGAGTCAGTCAAATCGTTAAGCCCGACGAGATCATCACCGTCAAGGTGTTGGATGTTGATCGCAAGACCCGCCGAATTAGTTTGTCGCTTCGAGCGGCCAAAGAAGAGCAGGATGCCGAGGTCGTCAAGCCCGATGATCCCGCGATGCGGAAGCTCAAAGCCAAGTTCAGCTTCGACCGCAAACTCAAAGGCGGAATCGGGTAGGGGAAGGCATCAAGGGATCAAGGCATCGTGGCATCAAGGTAAGAAGCCGGACCTGAGGCTTTGCGAAGGTCCGGGTGACAACGCCCGTTTGGATCGTTTGATCACTCCGCACTCGAGCTTGATACATTGGCCACCATGTTCACGATTCCGATCCCTGTCGACGAAGAGCAGCGGCTCGAAGATTTTCGCGAGCTGGACATCCTATTGACCACGCCCGAGGCGGTGTTCGACGACGTTATCGACGAACTAGCGCGTATTTTCGAAGTACCCGCCGTGATGATGTCATTCATCGATCACGACACACAGTATTTCAAATCTGCGGTTGGACTGCCGCCCGAGTTTCGCGAAACCCGCACCGAACCGCGCGAGCTATCAATATGCAGTCACGTAGTCGGCATTAACGACATGCTCGTCATCGACGACCTGCTTGAGGATGATCGATACAAGGAGAATCCGGTTATTCTCGCGTCCGGCGCGCGCTTCTATGCCGGGACGCCCTTGCAAGCGAACAGCGGGCGCGCCGTCGGCACGCTGTGCATTGTCGATGTTCAGCCGCGCACGATGAATGAGCGCGAGCGCGATCTGCTTCGCCTTGTCGCCAATGGTCTGATGGCCCAAGTGAAGTTGCGAACAGCCTCGCATCAACTCCTTCAGCGTTCCAAGCAGATCGAGCGCGACCTTCAACAAGCCGTGCAGATGCAACGATTCCTATTGCCGCCCAAGCGCATCGAAGGCGACGGCTGGCGCATCGATCATGTGTACCGACCGTTCGAACATCTGGGCGGCGACTTTATCGATGTCTCTCAACGAGCCGACGGCCGATGGGCGATCCTTGTTGCCGATGTCACCGGCCACGGCACAACTGCTGCGCTGACGGCCGCAATGACCAAGACTGCGTTTCGTCGAGCTGCTGCATCAGTCGATTCACCGACACAGATACTCACGGCCATTCATAATGAATTGTACGGCATGGTTCGGCCCGGTCGATTCATGACTGCGCTGGCTGCGCTGTTTGATCCAGCGCAGCGCCGCGTCGAGATTTCCTCGGCCGGTCACCCTTATCCGCTGTTGGTCAGTGAATCGCGCGCGAAAATCGTCGAGCACGACAATGAGCTCGTGCTGCTCGTAGAGCCCGATCAGACGTACGAACAGCAAACAACAATCGAATTGGTCAGTGGTGATCATTTGCTCATCTATACGGACGGCGCGATTGAAGCGACCGATCCAAATGGAAACCGTTTAGGTATCCAAGGCCTCCGGGAGCACGCACACGCAGTCCTCTGCAAGCAACCCGAGGATTATCTGGAAGAATTGTGCATGCAAGTCAGTCGGTATACATCCGATCGCTTTGATGATGATGTTGCTGTGCTGTGTATCGAGTCGCTGTAGCCCCGGATTTGCCGTAGGCGATCGCAAAGACTGGGTGCGCCACGCACGATTGCGCTGTGCGCGCCACCCAATCCCTGTAAAGCCGGCGATGTCATCGCCGGGAGTTACGCACTTTGCTCCCCACACTCCGGACAAACTGCCCAGCCCCCGGCGGTTCCGCGCAGGTCGTAGCCGCAGTTGATGCAGTGGCCGCGCTTGCGGCGGATCATTCGACGCGCCGTGAACGGGCCGAGGGTCAGCATCCAAAGAATCGCTGCGTAGAAGATCGTGTTGATCGCGAAGCCGGGCCAGATGGGGTGAACCGGAAGAAACTGCTGTTCGTGCCGCGAGTATCTGGCTTGAGGCCGCCGCCCGACCACGATCGCTCCGTGGGTCTCGCCATCCAAGTTCAGATCGTCATCCCAGATCAAGCTGCCCACCATGCTGAAGAACGGCCACCCGGCGAATCGAGTGGTCCCGTGTGCTGGAGACCGTATGCCGTAAGTAGGCACCCCCGAAGCCACTTCGCTGAAGCCCATTCCGGTTCGACTGGAGGATGGGAAGATAAAAGCGCGTTCACGGTCCGGGTGAATGTCGATCCGCGCCATGAGTCGTGCTGCGGCGTCGTCGGCCTCTGTCCAAATGAGGTCTGGGTATGACGCTGGCGAGCACAGCACACACCCCCACGCCACGGCGATGTTGACAATCGCGCCGAGGAGGAGGAAGACAACGAGCTT
>CBDUST010000344.1:0-4034 GCA_965369945.1 uncultured bacterium
GGTGGTTTCGTGAAATTGTTTGTTGATAACAATTCTACTCCATCGCTACATTTTAGCCTTAAAAACCTCGCCGATAATTATCTTCAGGATGAGATGAAGCTTCTTTCAACAAGTAATCCAGGCAAGTCGAAGTTTGAGCTATCGCTCTTTCGCTACAGGATTGCGAGCACAGACTTCACCGTACCGGTAAGTAACCCCTGCGCTGGCGACGTTGATGGGGATGATGATGTAGACGTCGATGACTTATTGGCATTGCTCGCCGCTTGGGGGCCATGCGTTGACTGTGATGAAGATATAAACGGCGATGATGTAGTGAGTTTGCCCGATCTGAGGGAAGTCCTCGGTACATGGGGGGCATGTCCTCCGTAAGAATCGTCAATTTGTTGAATTGAAAGTCAACAAATAATCAGAGCCGGGCTGTGAACAGCCCGGCTCTCTTGATTTGTGATCGTCGCTATTTGCCCCCCGATTGGCCAGGAGGATGGGCAGGTCGCTTGCGCCAATGCTCCCCTCACGCTAAGACTACTAATCAAAAAAACCGGGCGCCTCGTTGGCACCCGGTGAAGAACCGTGAAATCGGTTGGTCGAGTTGCTAGTTAACCGGTCGACCAGAATACATGGTCAACGCAATCCAACCACGGGAATAAGAATATAGGACTCACTACACGAACTTCGTATCGAGTCCGCACTTCGCCCGTACCCGCCTCTACATGATCCGCCGGATTCCCGGCGAACGTCCTGACCGTATCGGCGTTGAGGGATTGCGTGTCCGAACCAACAACATCCCACGAATCCGTGTTGTAGTTCCAAAATGAGAATGTGAGTTCCAAGCCGACAGTGTTCGCCGACGATTCGATCGTCACGTCGAGCGACGCTGGAGAATCGTTTGGTAACGTCCCGAAGAAATCCAACGTAATCGGAGCTTCGGATGGATCGAGAACGATGCCTGGTTCAAAACACAGATCGCTGTCATCCGATGCCAGAACGTCTTCGAGCGTACCGGAATCATGGAATCCGCGGAATGCATCGAAGCCGTCAGGTGTAGTTGTAGTTGAATCATCGCAGATGATCGAGAGCAGCTGGACGCCGTCCACCCCCGCTTCCACGATGGATTGGGGATCGGTGTCCGAGGCAATGAACCGAATGCGGAACTGATCAGTCAGATCGACGAAATCGGAAACGACGAACTGCTTCTGGAACCAACCGCCACTGACTTCAACTCCAGCCGGACCAACGGTTTCCAAGTTGACCCAACTCGCCCCGCCATCGTCCGAGACCTCAACCACGAAGATGTCCTGGAACGGCGAGTTGCCTTCGACATTGGAATACCAGCGCCAGTAGGTGATCACGGATCCATCGGCGGAGGCGTCCATGATCGGCGAGGTCAGGGTGACCGAGCCCTCATCGACGTCATTGTCGCCATCGGCAAGTCCGGTGACGTAGCACTGCCCGGAGCCGTCGGCGTCCGTGGCCGGGTCGCCGCGATCACCGCCGCCGGCCGGCACGCCGCGCTGCCACGCGCCGGTTTGCGCGTTGTTGCTCGTGGACCAGCCGAGATTGGCCTCAAAGTCGTCTTCGAACGTTACGATGAGTTGGCCTGCGCTGAGGGTTGTGAACGAGCCCGTAGTCGGTGAATTGACCAGCACGCCCTCGGTCGTTTCGGCGCTGAAGAAGTAGTCGATTTCCGTGCCGCAATCGGACGCGGGGAAGACCGCGACGTAAACGTTCGGCTCGCCCTGGTCCATGGGGATCTCCACGAACCCGTCCCCCGTGTCAACGTGCAGCACACCGGTCCCGGGCTCCGGCACCTGCGTGTTCGCTAAGACCTCGACCGGCACGGTGGTTCCGCCGCCGGGCGTCACTATCTCCGGCAACCCATCGGGAAACACGAACGACAACAGCGCAAGTTCCGGTGCATCCATATTGTGTTCACCGAAACCAACCGCGATCTCGACGTAGTGCGGCGTACCGTTGAGAATGTCATCATCATCGTCGTCGAGCGTCAGCCAATCGACGGTGATCTGCGGTGCAATACCCGAACCGGTATGGACGAGAATCGAATTCACCGCCAGGAAAGCAAGGATATCGGTGTAGTTGGCCGGCTCGGTAATCACCAACTCGTTTCGCGTCTCCCAGACGCAGCCGGAGAGCAACTGCCCACAGAAGTGGATCGCTCCACCGCACGGATACTGAAGGCTGTTATCAGCGTCGCGCAGTGGCGTATTACAATCGCCGAAGAATCCCAAACCAAGGAGGTTCGAGTCGAGGATGATTGTGGACATCACATCGCCCATTCCCTCGCCATAGGCTCCCTGACCGCTACCGCCGGCTGCCACCAAGTGGTGACCATACTCGTGATGAATAACCGACGACCAGGAAGTGTTCGGCGAGCTGCCTCCCGCCTGGCAGAAGTTGATTGTCGGACCACCGGGATCGTACCACGCGTTTCCGGGGCAGAACCCGTCCGTTCGATTCACAATAACCGGGAATCCACCGTTATTGAGTGTCGGGTAGCTCGGATTCGCCATGATCGCCACGTCCCGAACACGATTCGCTTCGACATAGCCGTTCACCTGTGCTCGAACAAGCGGATCTGAATTCGCGGAGTTAAAGAGGATGCTCACCGGAGCGCCCGATGGCTCGGATTCGCTCGTCTCAGCGCCCGCCCAATTGGAGACGTCAAACCACATGCCGTTGAGCGTAGCTTCCACAGTCCCGTCGGGATTCGTCAGCTCGAAGTCGCCGTTCTCATCCGTAAAGTCGGAGTCGCCGCCGGAAGTCACCTCAAGCCAACGCAAGGGCATGGCCACCTCGTCCTCACATTGCTCGGAGCCGACGCCCTCTGTCGCCAGGCCGCTTACATTTCCAAAGGTGCCTCCGAAATCAATGATCAGTTGTTCTTCGTAAAGAATCTGGCCCGTCTCAACATCCGTGAGGACTAACCAACGGTCAACGTCAAGCGTGACAATGGATTCCTCCGCCAGGCGAGGCTCAACGATCATGTCGTCCACTCCAGCCCAGATCACCTGGCGCGACGAGACGATTTGCGCATCTCCCGCCAGCGGGCTGACCTGCTGCACGTGCTTGAGAACTGATCGGCCGGTCGCGGCCTGCATCGGCTGACCTGCCTGACGACGATCGACCTCGAATTCGCCGAGGTCTCGAAGATCGACCGAGGCGAGCACGAGCGGAAATCCGGGGTCATTGCGGACCAACAGGACCATCCGCGATCGGAAGACGTCGATGCCGGCTTCTTGCTGGGCGTAGTTGATGCCTGTGAATTTGTAGCTGTTCGTCTCGGGGAGATATCCGATCGGCTGAACAGGGTTGCCCGTGAAGACAATATCCTCCGCCGCCACGCCGAACATTCGCCCATGTTTCTGCACGAACTGCTCGGCGCTATCGATCGCATCCACGCCGTGCGAGAACGCCTGGCCGTAGACGCGCGTGATCCGAGTCCCTTGTTCATAAAACGCTGCTCGAGGGTTTGCCTCGGTGAACTGACCAATCGCCTCGACCTTGGTCAGCACATGGTCCTGCGGACCAGGGCTAGCCGAACTAAACGCCGCCGCAGCCACCGCCAGGACAAACACCCCCCCCACGCCGATACCGGCAGATCTGGGGTAAGTCATCGTATTCTCAACCTTTTTGTTTTCCGGTCTGGGTCCGAACTCCGTTATGTACGGCGAACCAACGCGGTCCGCCGACCGTCCTCCGCTGTCCACAAAGACAGCATCTCTGCCTATGGTTATCGCAAATCGGTGAAAGCACAAGGCCCGATAGCCAAAAAGGACAACGAACAAGGTCATTTCCCGGAGGATCAGCCTCACGGATACCTCGGAATCAACACTGATCGCCTGCCGTCCCGAGGGATTCGGGAGTTCGCGCCTGATGCCCAATGCCTAGTGCCCAGTGACTTCTTCCTCACGGACACGGTCCCCAGATAGCACAAAAAACCGGATGCCTATTTGGCGCCCGGTGAAGATCCTTGATATCGGTTGATCGAGTTGCTAGCTGGTTGTAGTCCAGACCAC
>CBDUST010000345.1:0-4018 GCA_965369945.1 uncultured bacterium
TGTCGGCTTGGAACTCACAATCTCATTCTGGAACTTCAACACGAATTCGTGGGATATTGTTGGTACGGCAACGCAATCGCTCAACGAAGATACGGTCAGAACATTTACTGGCACTCCGGTGGATCACGTAGAGCCGGGTACTGGTGACGTAAGGACTCGATACGAAGTTCGTGTAGTGAGCTTTGTATTCCTGTTCCCATGGCTCGATTGCGTTGACCAGGTCTTCTGGACGCATGGCTAACTAGCAACGCGATCAACCGATATGAAGGTTCTTTACCGGGTGCAAATCAGCACCCGGTTTTTGTGCTATCTGAAGTGATGAGCGTTGGGAAGCGTCGGCGCATCCGGCCTCCTCGCCCTCCGCGCCAACTGAGGATCAGCGCCGACATCGCAAGAGACCCTGTACGCCCAACTGAGCCTTTGCTATGCTGAGGGGCATGATGTGGCTGTGGTACACCTTGGCGATCGTTGGGCTGATCGCTCTGATCGTCGTGTTTATCAAGATTCGGCAGTCTCAGTAGAGAGACCGCTTTGCTCGTGTCCAATGGCCCAACGGCCTGCAGATAGGCAGCGCGCAAGCTTCCGAGTGGGAACTTACGCCGATCTAGCCAGCCACCACGATCACCAAGACCAAGATTGCAGTTGCAATTACCCAACACGCCCAGTTAGGTAGCCCACGGTTCGTCGGCGTCTGTCGCCGGTGCGTTGGGCGATTGGGGTATTGGCCTCACTTCCAGTGGCAACGATGCCTCATGTCGATTGTCGATAGACAAGTCGATGGCGTAGTTGCCGTAATCCTTCAGCGGCAGCCCGATCAGGTTCACAATCTGATTGACGACGGCGAAACTCTGATTCTCGGCCATCCTGACCTCACACACCGACTCCGGAAATTTCCCTACGGGCTTGCCGTCAGCATCGACCATAGCCAGTTTTATTTGGTGTCTGCCCTGCTCGGCACGATCGAAACGTATTCGCAAGGCCAAGGCACAGGAGGGATGTTTGGCTGGTACAGTCTTCGTGTAAATCGCATCAAACGCTCCCAGCACATTCAGTTTCCCGCCATCAGATGTCGCAGCGTGACACAGCATGAATGATTCAACTTGCATCGTTTGATACTCCAGCCCCGGGTCTATTCATCCTCAGTTGCCTCGTCAATGATACCGCTGACATGCTTTCGCACCGCACGACTATATTGAACTGCCCCTCGCACGGTTGCCAGCACCGACTGATAGGCAATCAGTCATGGCCCACCGTTAATGATGAGGAGTGTGAGGAAGAACACCAGGAAGGCCAGCACGTGGGCCCCCCACACGGCCGCCGCGCAGATACGCTGCCGTTTGGACGTCTGGCGGAGGAATGCGAACCGGTAGCGAACGAGGACGAGCCCGCCCAGTGCGCTCAGCCAGCCCAAGGCTTCAAGGACGAAGATCGGCGGCTGCGGAGGTCCGCCCCCTGAGAGCGGTTGGATGATCATCGGGATCAGCAGCAGACCTGCCGCGATCCCCGAGAACGTGCAGGGCGCCACTGCCAGCAGAAACCACAGGAACTTCGGCCTGGTGACGCCCACCGTGAGCAGGAGCTCCTGACGGCATTCCGGGCATTGGGGTCGTGTGAGGTCGCGCAGGTTGTAGCCGCAGAGCGGGCAGTCCACGTCGCGGTCGTCCAGGAAGCTCAGGAGCCGGGCGACATCATCGGTTTCGCCAGTCGGTGTGGGCATGCCTCATGGCTACGGAGAACGGGCAGCAAGGGTTCGACGGTCACCGCCCACACGGCCCCCGCGTGCCTCTGCGATGAGTCTTTGAACTTTTTTTCGGAGGATCTTCAAAAACGGCGCTCCTAGCGCGCGCTCTGATCGCCGTCGGCCCCTTTATAGAGGAACGTGTTTTGAGAACTCGCGGCCAACAACCAATCACCACCAACGCGCGGCGACTGTGGCGCGCACAAACTAATCCCTATCCCGCTGTGTATCTCGTGCGCGCCACAACCGCCGCAAATATCCAGCCGCTAAGCGTCTCCCAGGATCGCTGCGAGTTTCCGGGGGTCGATACTGCCGCCGGTGACGATACAGACGCTCAGGCCTCGTTTTTCTTCGCTCGTCGCCAACGCCGCTGCCACCGCCAGCGCCCCGGATGGTTCGGCGATCATCTTGTTGCTGAATGCAAGGCGTCGCATCGCTGCTTTGACCGCATCATCCGAGACGAGCACCGCATCATCAACGAGGTCGCGCAGCAGCGGGAACATCTCCTCGGTGATATACGGCACAGCTACGCCGTCACAGATTGTGTCACATTCTACAGAGACCGGCCGACCCGCTTCAAGACTTGCATGCAGCGATGGACAACCATTCGGCTCAACCGCAATGATGCGAACCGCCGGCTTGAGCGCTTTGAGTGCGCTGCCCACGCCTGCGATCAACCCCCCGCCGCCCACCGGCACGAAGATCGTCTCGACTTCCGGACACTCGGCAATGATCTCCAACCCAAGCGAGCCATGGCCGAGGATGAGGTCGCGATTGATCCAGGGATGGATGAACGCGTACGGCTCATTCTCCCAGCCATGCTCGCGCAAGTAGCGAAACACTTCTTCGGTGGGTACGAGAACGGGCTCCCCACCGTAGGCACGCACCGCTTCGACCTTGCTCGCTGGCGCATGTTCCGGCATGATGCTGCGCGCCGGCACGCCGAAGTGACGACCAGTCCACGCGAGCGCTTGAGCGGTGTTGCCCGCACTTACCGTGCTCAAACCGTGCCGGCGCGTTTCCTCGGACATCGACGCCACTGCATTGAACACGCCGCGGATCTTGAACGAGCCAATCGCCTGAAGAATCTCCGGCTTGAGCAGAATCGTCGTATCATCGTCTGGCTGCCCCAAAGGCGCCAACGGTGCGTTGACAAGTATGTCGCTGATCTTTACGGCAGCGGCGCGTATCTCTTGAAGCGTCGGTCGTTGGAGATGAGCCATCGCAAGAACTAAAACTGGCGCGAGATCACGGCGTCGGCGAGGGTCCAAAGAAGCTTCCGTGCCGGGCTCTCATCCAGGCAATCCAGTTCGGCCTTCGCATCCTCGACGAGCTGCGAGGCTTGTTCGTTGGTCCTCTGTACCGCACCAGAGTCGATGAGACGATGTCGAAGTTGATCAGCATCGCGCTTGGCGATTAGCGCCAGAACTTCGGCTCGCTGCGAGCGACCGGCGACGGCCAGACAATGGATCACGGGCAGAGTCAGTTCCCCAGCATCGAGGTCTTTGCCCAGCGACTTGCCCACGACGTTCTCATCGCCTGTGATATCCAGCAGATCGTCTTGGATCTGGAATGCGATCCCCAGCTGCGAGCCGAATCGGCCCATCGCCTCACTGATAGTTGTGTCATCATTGGACAACATTGCGCCGAGGCGGCAACACGCTCCGATGAGTGACGCAGTCTTTCGTCGAACAACCTCGAAGTACGTTGTCTCATCGATGTTGTAGTCGTCTCGATGATGCAGTTGCAGCAGTTCGCCCGCACAGAGTGCATTGGTGATCTCACCGAGCGCGAGGTTGATCGCTGGGTCATTGAGCGACGAACACAGATGGAAGGCGTTGGAGATGAGATAATCTCCGAGCATGACCGCGGTCTCGTTGCCGCGCAGGTGATTGAGCGTGACGACACGCCGGCGTATCCGCGCTTCATCCAGAACATCGTCGTGAACGAGCGTAGCCATGTGGATCATTTCCACCACCGCCGCAACGACGCGATGTTTGTGCGTGAGGGTGGAACCGTCGCGCGGCGGTTGTCCCGCTGCCAAGCCCGACAGCAACACGAGCATCGGGCGCAGTCGCTTGCCTTGGTATTGCTCGATATGTTGACACAAGGCGTTGACCGCTGACAGATCGCTGGCGAGCTGTCGCTCGAAGATGAGCGATACCTCCTCCAGTTGCTCATCGAGTACGGTGGCGACGGGAAGCGAGATGTCAGCGAGGTTGAGAATGCCAGTTATCCGGAGCGTCCTGCCTGTGGACGTGTACTTGATGGGAATACCGA
>CBDUST010000346.1:0-3919 GCA_965369945.1 uncultured bacterium
GGATGTGTTGCGGTCAAGATCGACTTGTTCGCAAACTTTGCCATCTGGCCCATCATCGTCATCCTCCTTCTCAGCGGGGATGCGCGCTGGCTGGGCGCTTTTCTCGGCGCGATGGTCCTTGGCGGACGCCGCAGTCTCCGCACCATGCGCCTGGTGCTCGGATCCATGGCTTGCGGTCCAACCCAACTTGCCGTAACGGCGCTCGCCATCCACACCGGGTCGATCCCCGGTGAATACGCCATGGCTCTGTTGCTCGGCGCCGTTCTCATCGAAACCACCGTCGGCGCACGCCGGTCCATGGCCCGACGATTGATTGAGACTGAAGAGGAAATTGAGCGAATGACGCAAGAGTGAGTAGGGCGACCGATCAAGGGTCCCAAACCTTGAGTCTCTCTGGTAGACCTTCTTTACCACTTCGCCTTTCCACTTTCCGCCGTTTGGCGCATGCGCAGCCGACGGATCGTTTCCGGGCTCTCGCAATATTTGACACCCAGACATCGCTGACACATCAGCCGCCGCGGATGAAACAGCAGCCCATACCGCTGCACCAAGCGCCCGATAAAGCGATCGTGCTTCACGCGCAGGCCCGGCGGCAAAGTCCCGATCCACGTTTGCGCGGCGAACGCATCATATAACTCCGCCTCCGTACATTGCACAATGAACAACTTCCGCACGCGCTGCGGGCAAATCGTCATGTTCCGTTTCGATCCCCGCGCAATCGTGCTCAGCCCCGGTAACCGCGGGTCGTAACCGGCAAGCTTCCAGTCCAACGGCGACGGACAGTTCGGCGGGCAATTCTTCAGATGCGGACAAATGAGAAACGGCCGCTTTGTGATTGCCTCACTCAGCTTCCAAAGCTCAACGCGCAATGGATGCTTCCACGTGTCCGGCACGCCGAGTTTCTTCGTTCGGCACGCTCCTTTGTTGGGGTTGACGTGTAGTCCGAAATCGTGATACGGCGTCGGCATGCCCGGCGTCAAACCACGGCGCACACGTCCGGCCAATTCACCGGGAGGACGCATGACGTTGGCCTGGGGTGTGCGATAGTCACCGGAAAGGGCCCTTGGCCGGCGCTTGCGGTCCATCGCCAACAGCCAGTCGGCGGTCAGGATCGCGATACCGGTGGAAATTCTGCCGTTCGCCGTCGGCGTTTCGCGGTATATACCCCGCCGCCAGACATCCTTGGCGATGACCTCCATGCACGCGGCGCGATCGATGTTCCCCGCCTGGTTCGTCCATGACGGTGGCTGATCGAACGTCGCGAATTGCGGTCGGTGAACTCGATACGCCATGGATCATCCTTTCGAACAGCAAAACAACATGCCCCCTATATAGGGGGCGGCGGCTGCTCTGGCGCGCGCCAAGGCAGCCGTTTTGCTTGGGCGGGCACCCCCGGCAAGAACCGCGACCAACGGTCGCGGCTTTATGGGGTGGCGATGAATGGATATGGCCGGGCGGATTCGTGGCGGCGAAGGTTGTGCTGCTCGATGTACGCTCTCGTGTTTGACCAGACGTGATCGTCGAACACGAACGATCTCCATTTGCCTTTGCACCAAACCGGCCCGTGGTGAGTCGTCGCGCGATGAATCGCCTTGGTCGCCTGATCCTTGATCCACTTCACGGTGTTGTCGATCTTGCGATGCGTATACGTCAGCAGCAGATGCGTGTGAGTGGACTCGACGGCCGCCGCAACCACCGTCCAATCGGATTCAGCTGCACATCGACCGATCGCCTCAATGACGCTGGAGATCATCCGATCATCGAGGCGCACTGGCTGGTGCACCATACGCTCTTGAGCCATGCGTCTGCGCGCTGGATCGGCCTCTTGTAATGTGTGGGGATCTGAGAATCCGATACGTTCGTCCCACGCCTCAGACCACGATCCACGATCATCGCCCGGCAACCAAAGGCCATACCCTGCAATCACAATGTGATATCCGATCGTGTTGGGCATGCGTGAACCCTACCCCAGTGATTTAAAAATCCGCGACCGTTGGTCGCGTTCTTTGGGCTGGCAAACCCTCCGATAGCGCGATCTGTACGTTAGGTACATGTTAGGCCCATCTGGCACCTGATGCTATCGAAGCCACCGGATCACACGGAATTGCAAGATTATTATCTGTTTACATTGACATACGTTGCAGCGCATAATAAACTTCGTCATTACAGGAGCAACCGCAATGGCTCGACGGCTTCCAAGCACCAACACAACTCGCAACGATGTCGCTGCCTCCAACCAGAGTACGGCGGCCTCTTCAACATCGACCTATAGCACTCGATTCGACGCTCGGCAGCGCGAGCTCATCGAGCAGGCGGCCGAGATCAAAAAATGGTCCCCGGCCAAACTAATACGCGAATCTGCGATCTCGCGCGCAGCCGACATCGTCAACGCAAGCGGCGACTCAGCATCCTGGCTCCGGCATTTGGCACGATTGGTGGCGAAGCAGTTGGTCAAACCAACTCTCGTGTTTACCGACCCGGTCGACGCGGGGGTAGTGGAGGTGGAGGAGATCGACCTGGACAAGCTCATGAGTGATCGGTGCGCCTATGCAACGAACGCGGATTTTGTTCTGGCCAATCGTCCGAGTCCAGATGATCAGGACCAGATTCAGACCGCACTACAAACGTGCGGTGAATCGTTCATCCAGATGATTCTCGAAGCATGGCAGGCCTTGGAGACAGGAGGCGATGTCTACAAACCGAAGGTCATTCTCGGCGACCTTTCTGACGAAACCGAGGCACCGGAAGAAGCGTCGCCTCAAGATACTTAGTGCTGTGAACCGTCCCAATGCGGTTTGCCAAGAAGCCGGCGGAACAACAGATCTGGTGGAGTGCAAGATGAACGACAAGCGCACATCCAAGAGAAGACAACATCGTGTCGGTCGCAGCACCTTTGCCGACTACGTTGCGTGTGCGAGAAACGAGATGAACGCCAGGCTTTTCGCGAAGGCGTCACAGTTCAATGCAATAGCCAAAGTTCTATCTGGTCGCAATCGAGCGATCGCCTATCAAACAAAGAACCGGGCGCTTTCTCAGTTGATCCACCGTGGGCACGTCGTCGTGAGGGTGGATCACGTCCAGCGTCCGGGGTTGCTGTCAGTTCAGCTCGATCGCCACCACCGTCTCCACTCCCATGAGTATTGGCTTGGGAAAACGAACTAGGTGTGGCCGTTGAAGATTGGTGGTGGTGGCACCTGCAAGAGACGCGACCAACGGTCGCGGCTTTATGGGGAGTGGCGCCTACTCCACCGTTACGGATTTCGCCAGGTTGCGCGGTTTGTCTACGTCCTTGCCTCGAATGACCGCGGCGTGGTAGGCGAGCAATTGTAGCGGCACGACCGTGACCATCGGTTGCAGCGGCTCAGATACATCCGGAACGTACACGACATCCTCACATCGCTGACGAATTTGATCATCACCTTCGGTGGCGACGGCGATCACGTGCCCGCCGCGCGAGCGCACCTCTTCGATATTCGAAACGATCTTTTCGTACTGACTGTTGCGCGTCGCGACGACGACCACGGGCATGCCGTTATCAATCAAGGCGATCGGCCCGTGCTTCATCTCCGCTGCGGGCATTCCCTCAGCATGAATGTAGCTGATCTCTTTAAGCTTGAGCGCGCCTTCCAGCGCCACGGGATAGTTGTAACCGCGCCCCAGAAACAGCCAATTCTCACGTTCGGCGTACTTGGCGGTGACGTCGTGAATCTGATCGCTGAGCTGCGTGACCTTCTCCACACAATCGGGAATTGTTTCCAGCTCGCTGAGCAGATTGGAAACATAATCGGCAGCGAGGTAGCGCCGGCGGCCGATGAAGGTGGCCAGCATGGTCGCGACCATCATTTGACCTAGGACGGCCTTGGTGGAGGCGACGCCGATCTAAGTACCGACGCGCAAGTAAACGCCGGCGTCAGTCTCA
>CBDUST010000347.1:0-3898 GCA_965369945.1 uncultured bacterium
AGACCGTATTGCTCACGAATCTGAAGCGCAACGAAGGCGTGGATGAGTTGAAGCTGAGCATCGCCGAGCCGGACAAACGCGAGTGGGATATCGATATTCGACCGTGGGAAGGGCGGTAGCGCACCTCAAACAACTCCCTCTTCTTCTTGCCCCCTCTCCCCCCGGGAGAGGGCTGGGGTGAGGGTCTTCTCCATGTAGGGTCCGCTGTGCGGACCGTTCTTTCGTTTGCACTTGAGGTTCGCACAGCGGACCCTACGAGCTGCACTCAAGGTGCGAACTCGTAATCATTACGCTTCATGGTCTCGGGGTCGCCCACGGTGTGCGTATCCATACTGTAAAGGTTGAAGTCGCGAAGTCGTGGCGAGTAAATGTGCAAGTTGATCAGTTCGGCGCCCTCACCCTGGATGTTGGCTACCTGATGGATGTCCGTCGCGCTCGATGCGCAGATGTAGCCGGCACTCTGATGCTCGGTGCTCGTCGGATACACCAACCCCGAAGGCGATCGCTCAAACTTTGTTTCCGTCGCGATTCCTTCGATGACGCGAAACGCACAGCTCGCGCCGTGATGATCGTGAATCGGCGTTCGTTGGCCACTCTTCCAGCAAATACAGACCGCCTCGTACCACACCGAATCCTTGATAAGGACGCGACGGTAATCCGCATCATCGAACTCGCATGCCGGGGCGAGGTCCGCGCGGGTGATGTCCAACTGCTCAAGCAGCTCCCGCAATGTCGCCAAATCCGCCGGCGCCGTTAGGCCGTCGAGGTACTCAAGCAGGGGTTGGAGCTTGGGCAAGGCGAGTCGGAGCGGCTGTGGTTCAGCGGGCCGGTTCATTGTCGCTTTCCTGGCGATGACGAAATCCTCAGACCAACGCTCGATGATACGCCGACACTTGGTCGCGGCAACCGTGCCCAAGCAAGCGCCAAAACCTGAGCCTACAGTCATAGACTGGCCGAAGAACAAGTGGTCTGCCCGCCCAGTCGCCCCGCAGATATTTTTCCGGGAGAGTTGATCATGTCAAACAACACCAGGGGAAATCTGAGCAATCGGAGCTATCTTCCGTCCGCCCTGGTCACTGCGACGGTGTTGATGCTAAGCGGGCTCGTATTCGGTCAAACGTCCCAACCGCTCGTTCCAGAGCAGGTCTCGTTGCACGAGTCAGCCCAAGCTGCCATCGACGCGGCGTGGCTTACCGACGAAGAACGCAGCGCTCTGCGGCTGTTCCACGGCGTGTGGGATGAGCGTGATTTGGATTCACCCCGGGCCCAAGCTGTTGTCGCCTTGAACGCGTGGGATTTTGCGCACCCGGCGCTAGCGGATCGCACAGTCTCGCCGGAAATACGGGCCGAAGCGATGCTGCGCCAAGGCGAGTTGCGCCAGGCCGTCGCGTTGCTTGAAGGCGTGAACTCTAATCGCGGGGCTCGAATTCTGGCAGAGGCTTACGAGTCGTTGGGTGATCGCAACTTGGCCGAGCAGGCCATTGATGCGCCAGTGAAGCGCCTTTTGGGTGAGACGACGGATGATCCAGCCGAACTTACCGAAGGTGTTCGTGCCCTGGTGGTGCGTGCTAGTCTGCAAGGGCAACCCGGTCGTGATTATCAAACAATGATGACGTTGCTCGGCCGAGCCCACCCGGAGCTTGATCGACTCTACTGGCCGGCCAAACTAGCCGAGGCTCGACGGTTGATTGATAAGGACGCCGAGCGGGAAGCGATCGGCGCACTGCATGAAACACTTTCGCTCAATCCGCGTTGCGCCGGCGCTTGGTTTACCCTCGGCGAAATTGCCTTGGCGCGATTTGACTTTGACTCGGTGCAAGTTGCGGTAGAACGACTGGCCAAACTGAACCCAGGGCATCCCTTGGCCTTATTGTTGATCGCCCAGACGCGATTGGTTCAGGACGATCCCGACGGCGCGATGGAGGTGCTCGGGCCGTTGATCGAGCGCATGCCCAAGCTTCGTCCCGCTCAGGCGCTAATTGCGGCGACGGCGGCGCTTCTCTACGACGACGACGCGATGCACGCCACAATCACGCGGTACGAAGAGCTCTCACCGGGAAGTGCCGTACCTTATTACGTTGTCGGCCGATACCTCTCGTTGAATCGGCAATATGAGGCAGCGGCTCAGATGTTGGAAGAGGCGATTCGACGTCAACCCGCTTGGCCGGCGCCGCAGATCGAGCTGGGGTTGATGGAGTTGCAATCCGGGCGCGATGCAAACGCGCTGGATGCGCTACAGGCCGTCGTTCAACTCGACCCCTTCAACAAGCGTGCGGCGAACAGCTTTTTCCTCCTTGAGGAACTGGCCGGGTACAGCCGCGCAGAGTCGGAGCATTTTATTATCCGTTACGAGCCCGGCGTCGATCAGGTCATGGTCGACATGATGCTCGAGCCCTTGGAGCGGATTCACGAGAAAGTCGCCGCTCGCTTCGGCCATGTTCCGGATCGGAAGACGGTCATCGAGTTATTGCCCGATCACAAAAGATTCGCGGTTCGGATCACCGGCTTGCCCGGGATTCATACCATCGCCGCCTGCACGGGGCCTGTGATTGCGCTTGAAGTTCCGCGCGAGGGTCCGCCTTCTCTGCATTTGGGGACGTTTGATTGGGTGCGAGTGATCGGCCACGAATACACGCACACCATCACGCTCAGTCAAACACGCAACCGTATTCCACATTGGCTTACCGAAGCAGCCGCTGTCAGCATGGAAGACGCGCCGCGGGATTACAGCACGTGCCAACTCTTGGCGAACGCGTATCACAACAGCGAGCTGTTTGATCTTGAGGACATCAAGTGGGCGTTTGTGCGGCCGCGCCGGCCCACCGATCGCGCGCTGGCTTACGCCCAGGGGCATTGGATGGTCCAGTACATGAACCAGCGCTATGGGAACTCGGCACTGGTGAGACTGCTCGGGCTGTATTTTGACGGCGTGCGTGAAGTCGAGGCGATGCCGCGAGCGTTGGGGGTGGCGCGCGAGCAGTTCTTCAGCGAGTTCCTTGTATGGGCCGAGGCGCAGATCAAACAGTGGGGTCTCGCGCCCGAACCTTCCCTTGAAGACCTGAAGGATCAGTTGCGGATGGCTGATGCTGATCTTGCCACAGCGATGCTCGCGTCGAGACAGGCTCGCCTCAATGCAATCGCCAACGCGATGGTGGTGCGCATCGGCCAACCAGCCGACGCACGATCGCTCCCCTTCACTGCCGATCGCTGGCCCGATCTGATTCGGCCCCCGGTCGAGGTCAGCGACGAGACCCTTGCCGGTTGGCTTACACAATATGCGGATCACCCCGATTTGTTGGAGATGCACCTTCGCCGTCGCACGAAAGAGGTGGGCAGCCGAGACGAATCGCTGATTCCGCTATTGAATCAGTACGCCAAGGCGAGACCGGCCGATTTGTATCCTCACAAGCGGCTTGCGGATATATACCTGCATTCGGAATCGCCGGAAGATGCGGCAGCGCACCTCCAAGAGATCGACCGCCGAGAGGAAAAGACGCCCGTGTATGCGCTGAACTTGGCGCGCTTGTACCGCCACTCTGGTGTGATCGACAAAGCGTTGGAGAAGGTGACGCGGGCAGTGCAGATCAACCCGTACAACGCGGACAACCGAGAGTTGGCTGCTGCGATTGCCGTAGAGGCCGGCCGGCTCGAGGTGGCCAAACAGCACATTCTCGCGCTGACACTCATTGAGCCGGACCGTCCCCGCCATCGCAAGCGACTCGACGCCATCGAGGCGCTCATTGCCGGACAGTCCGGATAGAGCAGTTTCAATGCTCTTGTGGCGTCAGGGCATGGCAGAAGAGCGACTCAGTAGCTGCCTCAAGACCGGCGGCAGCCCGAGTTAATCGGAACCTCGCCGGTGCGACGGTCCGGTGGCACGGGCATCCTGCCCGTGCAG
>CBDUST010000348.1:0-3832 GCA_965369945.1 uncultured bacterium
TCCGGGGGCACCCGTTGATGCAAATGCAGCTACAGTGTTCATCGGTCGGACTCCTAATACGAGTTCGATCCACGCCCCCGGC
This sequence comes from uncultured bacterium, assembly GCA_965369945.1. GTDB lineage: Bacteria > Planctomycetota > Phycisphaerae > Phycisphaerales > SM1A02 > JADFNO01. The sequence goes on from CBDUST010000348.1 coordinate 83, forward strand.
TGTTAGCTCAGCGCGGGGGCACTTTGGTTGTCGTCAACGACGCTCGCTGACTACTAGTATATGACGATAGTGTATTTTACTAGTACGTCAAGGGGTGTCATCGCTTTTTCTTCTTTTTTATTCGCTCGGCGTAACTGTCAATCGCCTCCCGAATGAATTCAGCGTTAGACATCTTCGCCTTCTTCGCCGCTGCATCCAGGCGCTTCTTCTCCACAGGTGACAGGAGAATATTGATCTGCTTGGTTCGCTTGGGCGTCGGATCGAAAATGATCATGGCGGGATTGTAAGCGAAGAACGGTCGGTCCGGTGTCGTTTTCAGTCCCCGCTATGACCTTCCTGTCGCAAAGAGAACAGTTCATTGGCTTGGATGCGAGGCAGATCGGTGAAACGAGCGAAAGGTGGCTTTTGTATCTTCCGCCCCAGCGACTGCTTGATAGCAGGACACGTGTTCCAGTCCGTTCGATAGTAACGACTGCAACGCTGCTTTGTTCGCGTCTGAGCATCGCGAGCCAAGGAATACCCGCGATAATTCGCGCGGGCGGAAAGAGTAGTCTGCATATAGGGCTGTATCGCCCGAGCGAGCTACCGACACGATTCGCCACTCTCTCTCGTAATCCCAAATTATCGTTTTTGTGTACTGGTATTTCATCAACAGATCCAGAGTCGTTGTTTGTGATGGACCCAACAGACAGCGCACCCATTCTCGCGCCTCGTCGATGGTTGGTGGAGTGTCCTGATAAACGACCGGGCGAGCGATTAGGAAACAGCTATCTAGCTCGTCGATTGATTCAAACTCAAGAACGGCGCCTTTGCACGCGTCTGCGTAGCGGTCCCACATGCGAGTGACGTCGTTCGTTTCCGCGAGACACAGGACTCGAAGCCTGGGAACCACGTTTCGCCAATGGTCTCTCAACGCCTCGACGGCGTCATTCTGTCCGCTAGTAGTGCTTAGAGGTTCCCGCCTGAACTCGTCAACAAATCTTTTCCGTTCATCTGAACTGGCGCTGTCCAGTTGACGACCAAGCATCGCCAAAATCGGATGGTTGACTGAACCTGCGATGCCTCTCTCGATCAACGAAGTCAACTCTTCCATGAGCAGCCCATTGAGTACGGACGGATCGAAAGCTAGTCGCAGCTCTTGAGCTGTGTCGAAAGGGTCGTTGAACCTCATGGGCGAACTCCATCGCAGCATTCGGCTCTTCAGAATCAACTTCGCAGTTGCCGACGAAACGTACTTGTAGAAGTACCGGCGCTCATGTAACCGATTCGGCGAACAAAAAGGGGCGGGAGATTGGGTCATGGGGACATGCATGCACAAGCATCATGGGGACCGTGCATCGTCGCCGCAGGTTCTTTGCACATATTCCTCACTCAGAATTTCCTGCACGGTCAGGCGCTTGACGCTTCAGCCGGCTCAATGCTGGTTGGCTCTGTAACTACGTTCTTGTCTTCGAGTAGAAAATCTTGAATTGCACCCGCCGGAAGTCCATGCGTCCTTCCCATCGCGATACGAGCAATTTTCATTATCGCACGAATCCCGCCGAAGATTGGTTTCGCGTCTTCCGCCGCCTGACCGAGTACGAACGCTGCGTCTCCGATGAACATCCACAAGCTATCGAGGTTGGAAACCTCCTTATGCAACTCTTTCTGTAGGCGCTCCAGTCGTCTCAGCAGGCGATACTTGTGGTTCGCTTCGAGCGACTCGCAACCGGAAATTGCATCCCGAAGGTCATTGATCAGAGTCTGTAATTGTTTGATCTCGTCGTCACGAAACTCGATCCGCAGTTCGCCACCAAGCATCGCTTCGTAGCGCTCAGTTAATGTTGGGAAGTACTCGCCTGAATATCGGTCCCCAATGGCCCTTTCCGCTAACTCGCGTATCTCAGCGAACTGAGCTACGACGTTCGTGATGTTGGATTCTTTATTGTGCGCTAGCGGGCATCGGTCCGGAATATCGCAAAGGTGTGCTTTATGATGGGATACCAGCGCGCGCAAAAGAGCGTAGGCGTCAACAATAGCGTCGTGATGCGCGAGGTCCTGTTCAGTCGGTAACGCGTTGTACCACTCTCTAAAGTATGTAGAGACTTGAACAACTGCTTCCCAAGGATCGTCTGGCAAATTGCTGACGAAAGCATCATCATAGATCGGATCGGTCGGATTCATTACGAAGGGCCCCTATGTGTTGGATTGGTCTACTCTTTCGGGCATTGTAGACGGTTCGGCCGATCGATCCGCGATCCGTCCTTCCACCACAATCTTCATCGCTTCACTGAACACAGCCACGGCTACGCCGATGCGGGTCTGGACCCCGCCCCCGGAAACTTCCGGTACAGCCTGCTCAGTTGCTTTCTGAGTGTGTTATACGTCATGCCGAGTTGGTGAGCAATTGCACGGCACGAAACCGCGACAGGCACGTTTTCGCTGCCAGGGTTTGCCCTAGGGAAGGGTGGCACCAAGACCCCGATGGAATCGGGACCGGTGGAATCGGGATCTCCGCTGCGCTACGACACTGGGCATTGGCGATGACCCGATCGCGATAAGCCATCTGCCTGCGTCTCATCATCCCTTATAGCGCATGGCCCATCCCTTCCTGCTCGCTCCGTGGCTCTCCGCGGCCCTCCGTGTTTCAATCCCCTCTGCGATCTCGATGCCTTGATGCCTTGATGCCTCTCCTTCGGCGCGACCACTGGTCGCGGCTCTACACTCCGTGCCTCCGTGCCTTCGTGCCTTCGTGCCTCTCCCCCCCTCTGCGTCCTCTGTGCTTCTGTGGTGAATCGCTATCCTGCGCGCACGTGCGAGGCACTGAATCACACGGGTCCGCTCAGAAATCTAAAAAAAATATCCCGCCTGGTGAGTCGTCAAGCCGTGTTTCATGGCCCGAGTTACCAGAACGGCGTGCGTGGCGCGCGCGTTTGCCGCCGCAACCACCTCTATGAAAGGAGTTGTTATTCCATGCTCACATGGTCACGGCGATCCAAGCAGACACCCCTACATTACGGCAACGTGGGCGCGCGCAAACTAAAGCCAATTGCGCACAGAATCTCGCGCGCGCCAGATTGCACGCTCAACGCAAACACCGCCGCAGCGGTTAGTTAGGGTCGAGGCTGATGTTTGCTGACCCCGCTTCGATATGTACCTATTCATAAGTAAGCGACCCCAAAATCATACGGTGATCAGGAGAAGTTTGGTGTCAGTTTTGTCATAGGACAGAGGGTGCCAATGTGCTCTAAACCTTTGCACATAAAAGGCTTAGGCCATGTCATACCCAGGGGGGTATGACACGCCAGATCGCCCGTTTCTGTTAGGTTTATGTTTGGCACACAAGACGGGCAGCGCCCCGTGAAACTGGCCGTCCTGGCCATTCTCAAAGCACCTCGGCACCAACAATCTTGGCCCCGTACTGTTCCAGAAGTCGGCCGAATGCCAATTCGGTGCCGCGCACGGATCTGAATTGGCTCGGAGAGCCGGGTTCTCGGCCAAGATACCAGCGGCCGGGTCCGCTCCAGGGAGTGGTTAGCGTGTGCCATGATCCTACGGGTCTTCGCATGAAGCCTCAAACCACACCCCCAACTGAGAAGTAGCCTCCGAAATTGTCAATCGCTCCGCTTTTCCTTTCGCGCTGGCCGGCACCCAGTCGGGAAATGGCGTAACGCTCACTTGGTGCTTTCCAAACGAGGTGTGTCTCTCTTGGATTGCTCCCAGGCTTTCCTTCCCAAAGCTCGCCTGAAGTCGAAAGATGGCCGGCCAGAG
>CBDUST010000349.1:0-3829 GCA_965369945.1 uncultured bacterium
TCAATGGCGTGACTTGGGTCGAGGAACAAAAACTCCTCGCCTCCGACGGCGCGGCGATGGATCTCTTCGGCGTTTCAGCCTCTATCAGCGGCGATTCCGGAAATGAAATTGCCATCGTCGGAGCGGGTGCGCACGACGCCAACGGCGCGGACTCCGGCTCGGCGTATATCTATCGCTTCAACGGTGTGAACTGGGTCGAGGAGGCCAAACTCCTCGCGTCCGACGGCGCGGCGGGCGATAACTTCGGCTGGGTCTCCATCTCGATCAGCAGCACCTTCGGAAATGAAGTCGCCATCGTCGGGGCGCAAGGTCACGATGACAACGGTTTCAATTCTGGCTCGGCGTACATCTATCGCTTCAATGGCGTGGACTGGGTCGAGGGGCAGAAACTCCTCGCCTCCGACGGGGCGGCGGGCGACGCATTCGGCGCTTCCGTCTCGATCAGCGGCGCATGCGGAAATGAAGTCGCCATCGTCGGGGCGCATCGGGACGACAACGACAACGGCACGGACTCCGGCTCGGCGTACATCTATACTGGACTCTTCAACTCTGCACTTTCCTGCGACATCGACGGCGACGGGCTCACCGACGACGTAGAGACCAATACCGGGGTGTTTGTGGACGCTACCGATACGGGCACCGATCCCAACGACTCGGACACTGACGACGACGGGCTTGAAGATGGGACCGAAGTTGATACGGCCATGGGAAGCGGCTGCCCCAACCCGGTCAATGCCGATTCCGACGGCGACACACTGTTGGACGGTGCTGAAGTCGCGGCGGGCACCAATCCGTGCAATGCCGATACCGACGGCGACGGAATACCAGACGATATCGATCCGTTCCCGACGGATCCCGAAGGCACGAGCGGATTCCTAGAGGATGAATCCCGCGCGATGGCGGATGAGATCCAGGTGCTCAGTTTGGTGCTCTTTAACGGTCCGAACAACAACGCCAATCAAGGACGGCGAAACGCCCTCGCGAATCGTGCGACTGATGCCGCCAACGCCATCGCCGCCGGGGACATCGACGGCGCGATCGACTCGCTGATGAGTCTGCTGGCGAAGGTCGACGGCCAGAGCCCCCCGCCGGATTGGATGGACGACTCGCCGCAGAAGACAACCCTGCAGGGTCAACTGATATTCCTGATCACGCTGTTGGAGCTGTTGTAACGGTGCCGCTGCACGACTCCCGCACTGCCGGCGCGTGCGAACCGGCCAGGTTGCTCGTCAACTGGGGGCCGTGTCCGTGAAGGAAGATGGCATCGTGGCATCAAGGCATCATGGCATCGAGGGGGAGAAGAAGGCACTAGGTCGTGTCCCGTAATTGGATTCTGAAGTAACGCTGGATCATCGCGAGCTTGAGCATGGCCAGAAAGTTCACCGCCGTCTTTTCGTAGCGCGTGGCAATTCGACGTGCGTGCTTGAGCCAGCCAATGCATCGTTCGATGACGTTGCGCCGCTTATACGCCGCGTGCGCAAGCTGCGGCGGACGACCGCGGCGCGGATAGTGCAGCTGCCGGGCCGGGATCACCGCGGCGATATGGTGATCGCGCAGCCAGCGGCGAATCTGCGGCAGATCGTAGGCTTTGTCGCCGGCGATCATGGACGGACGCGTTCGCGGCCGGCCCGAGGGCTGAGGAATGCGGACCGCATTCACCGCAGGCTCAAAGCCCTTTGATTCGTGCGTCTGGCCTGCCGTCACGTGGACGCTCAGGGGTGTTCCTCGACCGTCAGTAACCACGTGGATCTTGGATCCTCAACCGCCTCGTGAGCGACCCAATGCGTGATCAGGCGGTTCTTTTGACCCCCTTTTTTACCAGCGCCCACGGCGGCGACGTGAGCGCGAACCGAGCTGCCATCGACACACCACACGTCCCAGTCGATGCAACCTTCCTCATCCAAGCGAATCTGGAGCCGCTGCAGCACGCGATCAAACAGTTGCTCTTGGCGCCAACGGTTGAAACGGTTGTACACCGTCTTCCAAGGTCCGTAGCGTTGAGGCAAATCACGCCACGGGGATCCCGTGTTGAGGATCCACAGCATGGCGTTGATCATCATGCGGTGATTGCGATAGCGCCGTCCCGGCCCGCGTTGGAACGGAAAAAGGTCTGCAATCAACTCCCACTGCTCGTCCGTGAGCTCATATCGTCGCATCCTGCGACCTCCGGGTGTTGAGGAACAAACGCCAAAGGCAGTAGTCTACACGGTCTCCGAATTACGGGACACGACCTAGCGGCCTTCCGGGGGGTGGTCCGGTTAGCGAGCCCTACTTGCGCCAGCAACCACGCGTCACGATCGATCAGCGGCTGATGACTGTCTCGCACGACGATCCAGTCCTTCTCCGGATTCGGCGTCGTCCGCCGCAGATCAGCATCGACCCGTACGGACGGACCGCCTTCGGCAATCCGGAAGAACCTCGCGAGCGTGCGCCGATTCCAAGCAAGATCGCCGACGTATGCTGGGTTCCGGAGGATGTTCTCGATGGTGACGGCTCGCCACAGTCCGCTACAGCAAGCGGACCATTCAGGCCCTCGGCTCGTGGGGACACTATCGTCATTCAAGCGACGAGCGATAAAGGCGGGAGCCCAGCGGCTCGTCACGAAAAGCGAGAAGATCCGTTGGATGGTCTGGACCCGCACTTCTTCACTCGGCGTGAGGAAGCATCGATCGCGCTTGGAGACAATGTGTGGTTCACGACGCGGGTGCCTTCCAGTTTCTGCGCCTCCTTCGTCGAGTAGCAGCTTGGTGCCGTCGCGCAAGTAGCGAACGACAAACCGAAACCGGTCGTCCTCTGTGTGGTACCGGAGGTCATAGCCGTGAGGTGGAAACCCGCCCAGCCATGCGCCCCGGGGGAGGTCTCGGTGGACTTTGCTCAAGAGCCCGCGGATCGTCACCCGCGACAGATCACGAGACTCCTCTCGAGCCTGCCACTGCTTGACTGGCCGAATGAGGTCATCGAGCGTATCGCCGACGAAGTGCTCGGCTACATAGGCCACACGGATACCGTGCTGGCGGAGGATCCAGCGGTAGTGACCGGCCTCGTCGTTGTCGATCCGGCCGAACCGTTTGATGTCATACACGACGATCGTACTGAAGAGGCAATCCCGTTTCTGGGCGTCTGCGATCATCGCTTGAAACGCCTTACGAGAGGCGGATTGAGTGCCGCTGATCGCGTCATCGGTGTACCAGCGAAGGATGTGCAGGCCATGTTCCTGAGCGTACTGCTGGATCGCAGAGCGTTGATCGTCGAGGGACTGTTCCTGCTGGTCAGTTGAACGGCGGAGATACCCGACGGCCGCGAGTTGTCGATCACCCTCAGCCTGCTGCGCATCCATGCTGTGCCGTTCTCCACGGTTTCGCCGATTTCCGGAGTCGACACATACGGCCATGAAGGTGGCCAGATAGCAAGGGCGATGCGGCCGTAATCTGAGCAACTCCCAGCTCGGCCAGAGCCGAATGACGCTCCACGAGGCACACGCAACCGGGGCGTTCGCGGATACCGGCAGTGAGGCGAGAACCCTAACTGATAGCGAACAACTCGCGCCGATCGCGGCTGTCATGGTCGGGCTGGGTGACAAGCTCTAACCTACTGTTTCACAAAGGTTTACGGGATGGCCTCCCCTACCAGGGGTGACAGATAGGCCACCATTTTGGGGGTAAATCGCCTCTCCAACTCCTCCTATGGTGCCCCCGCTATATTTTAGGCATCTGCTAGGGCCGCCTTCGCGGCCCTATCTCTTTTGTCTGACGCTACTAAAGTTAGAAACTGTTGGGTCGTCGGTTCGTATCGAGGAATCGCTAGTGACTACATAAGGTCGTACACCGGA
>CBDUST010000350.1:0-3820 GCA_965369945.1 uncultured bacterium
TCCGCGTCGCCCGGAAGGGGTGGCTCAAGACGAGCCTGCGGAACGTGTATGGTGCGGCAATCCCCGGGTACTGTCAAGAGTTTTGTGGCCGAACAGGCGTTGAGATGAAGAAGCACCTCTCCACCTGTCCCAGAGAGGTGCCTGTGGTTCGAGCGGGCTTCACGCCGCTCATCCAACAAGATTCCAAAGGGAAGGGGGTGTGCGAGAAACCAGTTGAATGGAGGGTGAAATGGACGCCGGTTGCGGTTCCTGATACCGTTGCTATCGCCTGCGGTGTCCGTTACTGGGGTCTTGCCCCAGGGACTGAAAAGGGAAGGCGGTGAAAAACCGCCGCGGACGCGCCGCCGTGACGGGTCGCTGATCACCTTTGGATCAGTGCCTCACGTCCGATATGCCACTGTCGGCCCCGCAACGGGAACCGATGGGAAGGCGGACGTGAGCGACCCGGAGCCGGAAGACCTGCCGCGGGCAACAGGCGTTGCCCTCGCGCAATAGGGCTCGGGCGCTGCGGCTCCGGCTCGTTCCCTCCGGAACTTGTGGTGATAGCTCGGGCTAACGAGGGTGGCACGACCCCTGTCGGGAACCGTTCTGCGCGAATCAGAACGATTTGGAAGGACCCGCATCATGCATCAGCTATCGCTCACGCGCACTGTCACTGCGAGCGCCCTCGCCGCAACGATCATCACCTTCAGTCCCGTCTGGGCTCATCCGGGTGATGACGATCCGTTCGCCGATCAGTGGATTGATTACATCCCCGGTGAGAATGCTGCTAAAGGATACAACGACCCCAATACCACCGTTGGCTCCCCCGAGCGCTACACCGGCGAAGGCATCTTCCCCGGCGTGGTGAGCGCGTTCAATCCTGCGTTTGGCACGGATGAGATTGTCTCAATCGGGCGAAACGGTCATCTCATCGTCAGCTTCGATACTCCAGTCACCGATGATCCGGCCAACCCCTTCGGCATCGACCTGCTGATCTTCGGCAACACGGGTTTGATCGATGCTGACTGGCCCAACGGCATCGTCGGCGGCATGTTCGGTAACGACGGGGGTTTCGTTGAAGTCAGCATGGACGGCGTCGAGTGGATCCTGGTCGAGGGCATCCAGGCTGATGGACTCTTCCCGACGATCGGGTACCTTGATTCAGATCCTTACGATGAGAAACCGGGCCGCAAGCTGACCGACTTCACACGGCCCGTGGACCCAGCGCTGACGATTGGCAATCTGCTCGGCCTCAACTACGCCGAGTTGTTGGAGGTCTATGCAGAGTCCGGCGGAGGCGTCGGCGTCGATTTAGCCAACCTCGGATTGGACGAGATCAGCTTTGTTCGCGTTTTCGTACCCGATGATGCGCCGACCAACGTCGAGATCGATGCGTTTGTCGATGTCGCTCCAGCGTATCGCCCGGCGGACCTCAATATGGACGGCACGGTGGGTGCGGGTGATGTGCTCCTTCTGCTAGCGGCGTGGGGCCCGTGCCCTGATCCGCCGGCTGGATGCCCCGCCGACCTCAACGGCGATGGGACCGTTAGCGGAGGCGATCTACTTCTCCTCCTGGCGGATTGGGGATGAGTACACGCAAACGAAAAGGCATGACGCTGCTGGAGTTGATCGTTGTCATCGCGACGATCGGTGTGCTGTTTGGCTTGCTGCTGCCGAGCCTCGCCGGCGTCATCACGGCTGGACGATCTGCGCAATGCACGGCGAACCTGCGGCAACTGGCTATCGCTGCGCAGTCCTATTCGGTGACGTATGACGTGTTCCCCGTCGCGTTGCGGTACGAGATTCGAGACGAGCAGTTCGTGCAGGTTGCGTGGGACTGGATCACCACGATGGACGGTCAACTCATCGACTCAGGTCCGTTGTGGTCTTTCACGGTGAATCCCGGCAAGGTTCAACAATGCCCGGAGTACGACGGCTCAGCGAACTTCGCCGGCGATCCGTTTACCGGCTACAACTACAACACGAGCTACGTCGGCGGCGAGGCGTTCTTCCCCAATACTGGGTGGGATGCAGTGCATTGGGGCGTCAAGCCACACGCGTGCGACCGGTCGAGTTTGGCGGCGATGTTCGGGGACGGTGGGTATGCCTCCGGCGCCAACAAATTCATGCGGGCGCCGCTTGGCCACGAAGGCGTGGACCCCAACGCGATCTATGCCGGCGGCCAGGCGTTTCGCCATACCCGCTCGACGAATGTCGCCTACGTGGACGGCCATATCGGGTCGGTGGCTCAGCCGCGCAAGGGTCAAAACGCCACCGATGAACTGCTGGAGCAGGCGATGGATTACCCGCGCAATGGGTTTCTTTCTGATGATGATTCGGCCTATGCCCCAAGGTAAACGGGGCGCGCCGAGCTCAAGGGCTCGCACGCTCCGCCACAGGACTTATGATGGCGGATGATGGATCGCCGTAGGCCATTCGCAGTTGAGATTTCCGGCAGCGCCGTGTCCGGCAAGCTGCATTGGCCGCACGTTCGCGACGAGGCAGGTCCGGCGGCGGTCGTGCTCTTGTGCGACGGGCTACTGGATGTCAACAAGAAGACCGAGGAACTCTGCGCTCGGATAATTGAATCACTCACACAGGCGGGATTGGCCGTCGCTGAGTATTCGGCGCGCCGAAGCGATCTGGCTGTTGGATCAAATCATCAGCCTTCGGCGGTAGAGATGATCGACGATGCATCGGCGGTTCTTCGTTGGCTGATGCTGCGCGACGAGCTGGATCTGACTCGCGTCGGCGTGTTGGGATACTCCTTTGGAGCCATCGTCGCAGCCTGTTTGGCTCGGCGCACCGACCAGATTGCGCGGCTCTGTCTGCTTGCGCCTGTCTCTGCGGAGGCGGTGCTCAGCGCCACCCAGCGCACAGATGGGAGTACACTACTCACCTCGCTCGGCCTCGAGGACGTCGCGGAAGGTTTCTTCACCGATCTGGGTACGCTCGATCCCCTGCACAGCGCGGCAGTACATGATCGACCAACGTTGATTCTCCACGGCGCTGCCGACGAAGATGTCCTCCCCGAGTTGTCGTTTGCGTATTCCGATGCGATCGAACTCGCCGATCACCAGGCGCAGCACACGCTGGTTGCGCATGCAGATCATTTCTTTGAGGACGATCCAAGTCGGACCGCATGCCTGGCTCAGGTCAGTGAGTTCTTCGCCGCCATGCGCAACGGATCGAATTCTAAGAACGGCACATGACCGACCTTCCGGACTATTCCGAGGCGCTGACGTTAGCGCTGCGAGGCATCGAGCCGATCAGCGAGGTCCAACCGGTCAAGTTGAAGTCCGCAGCCGGTCGGGTGCTCAGCGAGCCGATCGTCGCGGATCGTGATCTCCCGCCGTTTGATCGGGCGCAGATGGATGGGTATGCGCTGCGTGCGTCTGAGGTGGGCCGTGTCGAGAGCTGGCCGGTCGCTCATACCATCAGCGCAGGGATTTCTGCTGAAGTCGATGTGCCGCCGGGCGCGTGTGTTGCCATCGCTACAGGCGCACCGTTGCCAGTCGATGTGGACACCGTCATTCAACATGAGCTAAGCGATCGCAACGATCCGGTGCGATTCACGATCGATTCGATCGAGCCGGGGCACGCGGTCCATCCGCGCGGCGTCGATGCCAAACAAGGCGATGTACTTACTAAGGAAGGTACGTTGCTTGGTCCTCAACATATCGGCATCGCTGCCATCGTCGGCAAGTCACAACTTCTTGTCACACGTCAACCGCGCGCGATTGTCCTCACTTCAGGCGATGAAGTCTTGCCGATCGAGCAGCCCCTGGCCGACTATCAAATACGCAACTCCAACGGCCCGATGGTCAGTGAATTGCTG
>CBDUST010000351.1:0-3761 GCA_965369945.1 uncultured bacterium
TGGGGCGGCTCGTTGATAGAACCCATCGTGGCCTTGCCGTTCGCACATGATTGCAGCCCGCCGCCTCACCAAGAAGTTCGGCCAAACGACCGCAGTAGATTCGGTCGATTTTGACATCCCGGCGGGTGAAGTGGTCGGTTTCTTGGGTCCCAATGGAGCCGGGAAGACCACGACGATCCGCATGATCTGTGGCTACCTGCATCCCACCGCCGGCCATGTGACTGTGGGGGGGCTGGACGTAGGGCGCCATTCGCTTGAGATTCGTTCCCAGATCGGATACCTGCCGGAGTCGGCCCCGAGCTATCCGGAGATGCGAGTCGCAGAATATCTGCGATTTCGGGCCGGACTGTTTGGTCTGCGTCGCCACGACCGTCGTCGGGCCATCGGGCTCGTATTGAAGCGTTGTTGGCTTGAGGACGTACAGCGCCGGCCCATCCATCAGCTTTCCAAGGGGTATCGTCAGCGTGTGGGGCTAGCTGCGGCGCTCTTACATTCGCCACCGGTGTTGATCCTCGATGAACCGACGGCGGGTTTGGATCCGAGGCAGATTCAGGAAGTTCGCGGTCTGATCGGTGAACTGGCGGGGCGGCACACGATCTTGTTATCGACCCACATTTTGCCGGAGGTGGAGCTGATGTGCAGTCGGATCATTATGTTGGCAGGCGGGGAAATTCGCGCCGCCGGCTCGATTGACGAGCTTCGGGCCCAGGCCGCGGGGCGAGCCAGCTACATCGTCGAGACGAAGGCCGCTTCGGCGCGAAAGGCGCTGTCGGGGATTTCGGGTGTGACCAATGTTGAAGCGAAAATCCTCGATGATGGATGGCATCGCCTCACGATTGTCGCTCACGCCAATTCACCGGATCTTCGTGAGACGATTTCAGAGACGCTTGCCAAGTGCGGCGGCACAGCGCGAGAAATACGAAGAAACACTCCTTCACTAGAGCAATTGTTTATGCGCATCATCGATCAGCCTGATCGCGCAAACTCAACGACGCCCACCGGAGTCCGATCGTGATGCGCGTTTTCACGATCGCCAAGCGAGAGTTGCCAGCCTATCTACTCTCACCTGCGGGTTATGTGATTACGGCGCTCTTTCTGCTGATCGCCGGCTTCTTGTTCGCCTTCGCCGGTTTCGAGCAAGGACAAACCGCTTCGATGCGACCGACATTTGAGGTGATCACCTGGGTCTTGCTGTTCATCTGCCCCGCTGTGGCCATGCGGACGATCAGTGAGGAACTGCGGTCAGGAACGTTCGAGACGCTGATGACGGCCCCAATTCGCGAGACCGAAGTCGTTGTAGGAAAATTTCTGGGCTCGGCCGTGTTTTTGATCTTGATGCTGCTACCAACCGGAGTCTATGCGATCGCACTGGAGCTGTATGGTCGACCTGATTATGGCGAACTGCTGTGTGGTTACTTGGGCGTGATCCTGGCTGGCTCGGCGTATCTGGCTGGTGGGATTTTCGCTTCCACATTGACATCTAGTCAGGTCGTGGCGTTTCTCGTGTCAGTATTCTTCTGGGTCGGCTTGGTGTTCGGTGCGAAGATGTTGCCCGCGAGGCTTGATGATAACTGGGCCGAACTGGTCCGCGCAATCGATCCCGATCTTCGACTCGGGAACTTTGCCATCGGACTTCTAGACACATCCGACGTCGTGTATTTCCTCTCGATGACTGCATTGTTCTTGGCGGCAGCTGTCAAATCGCTCGAGTTACGCCGGTTGCGATGAAATCCAACACGACAAAACCCGCGAGCGCACCGCTACGACACTTCCTCCTTGTCGTGAATGTAACTGCGTTCATCGTCGGCGTGATCGCGCTGGCGGCGGTATTGAATTTCTTAGCACAGCGAGAGTCTTTTCGCCTCCGCTTCGACCTAACCAAGACAAGGGCGTATTCGCTCAGTGCGCAAACTCAGAATCTGTTGGATGATCTTCAGGGGCAGTGGACGATCGCGATTGTGATGGTCGAAGCGAACGCCGATCGGGCGGTGCGGCGGCAAGTGAATGAAGTCCTTCGTCGGTTCACGCAAGCGTCGCCTCAGATTACAGCGATGCGAATCGATCCGACCGATCCCGATACGCTCGCTGACTACGAGGTGCTGCTTGCGAAGCTCAGGATGATCTACAAGGACCGAATCGAACTGTACGAGGAAGCCCTGAAGGACGGCGAACAGGCGATCGCGTCGTTCGATCTGTTCGTTCAGCAGTTGGGAGGGCGTTTCGACACGCTTGCGCGCAACGTGGAGTCTGATGACCCGATCCGGACCGAACTCAACCAGTTGCTCAGGATCGTCTCGCTGCATCAACAGCAGGCCAACCAGGTGCGGTTGGAGTTGGATAAAGCGATGCGCGAGGACGACCTGCGACCGGTGCGCGATTACGAAACGGCGCGCAGCCTCTTGGTCGCGGCGCTTTCGGGGTGGGCGGACGAGCTATTCGGCATAGCACGGATGTTCGATCAATGGCAAGAAAACCCGGAGCTTAGCCCGATCGTCCGAACCTTCACCCGATCGATCCAAGGTGAATTAGATCAGCACGCTCAAGAGTTGGCTGTCGTCGCTGATCCACTGAAACACTTACCGCCGATGGAGCTGGGAAGAATCGGGCAGCAACTGGAGCGGGGTGAGGCGGCCATCATCGTCGGTCCTGATGGGGCGGCCTTGATTCCATCAGGCCAAATCTTCCCACAAGTTGGTCCAACCAGCGGCAGCAACGTGACATTCGATCAACGCTTCCGTGGTGAGCTGGTTATCGCATCAGCGATTCGCTCACTGCAAATCGATCCGATGCCGATGGTGGTTTTCGTTCACGCTCAGGAGGATTCACTCTTTCAGCGTCGCGAGGCGAACATCGATCTTGCTGGCGCGGTCAGTATTTTGGAAGTATCGCGATTCCAGGTGAAGGAGTGGATCGTCACGGAGTCAGATCGACCGACGCCGCAGCGCGGACAGGCGGTGGTATGGGTAGTTATTCCGCCGCCGGCGATCGAACGACAGAGCATTGCGCCGACGAGCGCCGAATACGCGTTGATCGACACTGTGAAGCGGCTGATCGCCGATGGAGAAGCGGTGTTGTTGAACTTTGCGCCCAGCATCTTGCCCAAGTTCGGCCAGAGCGACCCTTGGCAAAATGTCACGAATGTATTGGGGCTCAATGTCGATACATCGCGTGTGCTCTTTGAACGAACGCGCAACGCCGACGGTGATGAAGTCATACAACGGATCGGTCAACTGACTGATTTCACGCGCGGTCATCCGATCGCCGCTGCAGCACACGGTCTGCGAACCTCTTTTGATCTGCCGGTCGCTGTGTGGCCCGCGGAATTTGTTCCAGCCGGTGTTCGCCAGAGTGAACTTGCAGTCATCGCGCCGGGCCCAAATCGTTGGCTGGAGTCGGATTGGCGAGCGAATCCGGCGACCATTACTCAGCCGAGCCAACGACCGGAGCTTGAAGAACGTGTTCCCATCGTCGTGGCGGTTGAGCGAACCCATCCGATCAATAGTGGTCAACAACGGTGCATCGTCGTTGGGTCGGGCGGGTGGCTGTTGAGTTACATGGCCGATCTGGTCGTCGACATCGGCGGCGAGCGCGTGGTATTGGTCAATCCCGGCAACTATGAACTTCTTGGCGCGAGCATCGCGTGGCTGGCCGGATTGGATGAGATGATCGCGCCCAGTGCGGTCAGTCAACAAGTAGCGCGACTCGATGGAATCACGCCCGCGGTTCAAAGGCGTTGGCGGTGGATTGCCGTCGTTTTCATG
>CBDUST010000352.1:0-3741 GCA_965369945.1 uncultured bacterium
GATCGTGATGGAGGAGGATGAGCGATGGGAGGAACTCGGCACACTGATCGAGACGTGGAGTCGGATTCCGAATCGAAATGATCCTAGTGGAGAGCCTTTTCAGTGGGAGGAAACTGCAAGCGGCTGGCCCGTCGCTTCAATGTGGTCGCGGTTGACCGAGTTGGATCCTCTGCACTGGGTCGCCCTGCCGAACAAACCCCGCGTACTTCCCCGAGACAAGCTGGAGCGGGGGTGGCTAGTTGATTGGTCGTTCCTGCCAACCCAAATTGTCTTGCCGATCGGTTTGATCTGGCGCGGCTTCGTAATCAACACGCTGTTCTATGCGGTGCTACTGTGGTTAGGCACACTCGGCCAGTTCGCCCTGCGCCGTTACATACGCCGCGAGCACGGACGCTGCATCAAGTGCCGCTACGACCTGCGCCACGCCGAGCATGACGCTTGTCCAGAGTGTGGTACAACTATTCTCAAAGAGGCTATTGCGGGTAAATCTGGGGGTACGCTCGTCAGGTTAGCGGCGATGCGCCCATGGTATCCAGGGAAACGCTCCGCCTGGTGGGGCATCCTCGGCTTCTTGCTTGCCTTCATCGCTTACGGGGAAATCGCTTACTGGGACATCGCTTACTGGGATACTTGACGCTGGTATTGGGTCTTTCCTGGTCTTGGAGTTGGATTGATCCTCGGCTCAATCGCATGCTTCATCGGCGGCGTTATTGACAGGAAGAAGCAGTGACCGGGCCAGATCCGCAGACGCTTCCCGCAACGAAGGAAGTTCCGGGGGTGTGTGTCCGGAGTGTGGGGCAACCGACCGTTAGCTCCGAGCTCTGCCCGACGATGAAAGGACCCCGATCTTGAAGGATTCTGCATCCGCAAGCGTCCTAGGGGCATAAGTAACACTGCCGGAGGGTTGGTCTACCAACGAATCAGGAGAAAGACAATGGCGCGCGTCTTGGATCTACGAACGAATGTTGCGGTTCTGTCAATACTGACACCCCTACTAGCGATGGCTTCAGTCGACGCCTCTGGGCCTCCGGAGAAGAGGGCTCAGTCGGTCGCTCCACCGCTTGAGACGGTTGGGGAGCGGACGCCGTCCATCCCCGGACCACGGCTGACTGGTCCGCCGGCCACGCCGACGGCTGGCGGCTTCGTCAGCGTGCAGGTCAACATCGACGAGTTCGGCGACAACATCCTGAACGACGCCGGCAACGAGCCGTCGATCGCGGTCGATCCCACAGCGCCGAATCGAATCGTCATCGGGTGGCGGCAGTTCGACAACGTCCAATCGAATTTTCGGCAAGCTGGTCGGGGCTACAGCCACGATGGCGGGCGCACATGGACATTCCCCGGCGTATTGGAGCCGGGCGTTTTTCGTAGCGACCCGGTGCTCGACTTCGATGCTGTGGGCCACTTCTACTAAAACAGTCTGCGCGGCGACGTCACGTGCTGGCTCTTCAAGTCCACAGACCGCGGCGTGAGTTGGGGTGAGCCGGTGTGGGCTTGGGGCGGCGACAAGCAATGGATGGCCATCGATCGCACCGGTGGCATCGGCCACGGCAATATCTACCAAGCGTGGAGCATTGCGGCGGGGTGCTGCGGCCTTGACGTATTCAATCGATCTACGGATGGCGGCGCATCCTTTGAGGTGCCCATTGCGTTCCCTACTCCTCCTATTTGGGGAACGCTCACGATCGGGTCGGACGGGAAACTCTATGTTGCGGGTGTAAGCGGTTCGCCCTTTGATACGAGCACCTTCCTGGTTTTTCGTTCCTCGAATGCACAGAACGCAGATGAGACGCCCGTCTTTGACATGATGACCGAAGTCGATATGGGCGGGAACCTCGTGTTCGGCGGCGACCCAAATCCGGCCGGTCTCTCCGGGCAAACGTGGCTGACTATTGATACCAGCGGCGGGCCAAACCATGGGAATCTGTACATGCTTTGCGCGGTGGATCCTCCCGGATCCGATCCGCTAGACATCATGTTCGCGCGCAGCACGGACGGCGGCGAAGTATGGAGCGATCCGATTCGCGTGAACGACGATCAGCAGCCCAACCAAGCCTATCAGTGGTTCGGAACGATGTCGATCGCACCCAACGGGCGCCTCGACGCCGTGTGGAACGACACGCGCAACTCCGGCCAGGCAAATATGTCGGAGTTGGTCTATTCGTTCTCCACTGCTGGAGGCGTGACATGGTCAGCCAACACCCAATTGAGCCCGGTCTTCAATAGTTGGATCGGTTGGCCGGACCAGAGCAAAATCGGCGACTATTACGACATGATCTCGGATGATGTCGGCGCGAATCTGGCTTGGGCGGCGACGTTCAACGATGAGCAGGATGTCTATTACCTGCGCATCGGCGACTATGACTGCAACGGCAACGGCATAGGTGACACCGAAGATCTGGCTAACGGCGACAGTGACGACTGCAACGACAACGGGATCGCAGATGAATGTGAGATCGCGGCCGGTACAGTGTCCGACAAGAACGGAAACGGCATTCCCGATCTATGCGAAGGCGAAACCGTGGGTCCCGACGACTTCAGCGCGTTCCGCGGTTTCTACGACTCCGGTGACCTGAACAGCCTTATGGAATCGGATGACGACAAGCTGTGCTACAACCCGGGCATCACTCTCTTCCCAGCCGAAGCCCCGATCACACTGGACTTCACGGGAACACTGCCCACCGATTCGCCGGCTTTACTCGACGTGACGATCGAATCGTCAGCGAATACTATCGGTTTGGAACTCACAATCTCATTCTGGAACTTCAACACGAATTCGTGGGATATTGTCGGTACGGACACCCAAACGAACAACGTCGATACGGTCAGGACGTTTGCCGGCACACCGGCGGATCATGTGGAGCCGGGCACTGGCGAAGTGATGACGCGATACGAAGTTCGTGTGGTGAGCTTCATATTCCTCTTCCCATACCTGGATTGCGTTGACCAGATCTTCTGGACGTTTAGCTGACACCCATCTTCAACTACACGCCGGGCTTCCGCGGCGTCCGTCTCGCTCATCCACTTCATCAGTGCGCGTCGGCGCTGACGGATGAACACCTCGATCATCACGGCCAGAAGGCTAGAGTTTGAGATGTACTGCCCGTAGCGCCGATCGCGTATCGGGACGACGTCAACAGCGCTCAGTTGGCCAACTCAGGGACACGGCCCCCTGTTGGCGAGGAGAGCGATGAGGTCGGCCATGCCCGCCGGTTGCTTCCGGTCCAACCGAGTTTATCTTCTTACGTCTACTACGACGAAAATCACGATGGCAAGTCCCAAGTGACCAATGATAACCGCTCAATACCTCAGATCGCAAAATAACCGGGCGCCAATTTGGCACCCGGTGAGGAACCTTGATATCGGTTGATCGAGTCGTTAGCCAGATACCGTCCAAAAGAGCTGGTCAATGCAATCCGTCCATGGGAATTGGAAGATTATGCCCACTTGACGAACTTCGTATCGAGTTCTCACTGCACCGGTACCCGCCTCTACGTGATCCGCCGGTGTGCCGGCAAACGTCCTGACCGTATCGGCGTTGAAGCCTTGCGCTGCCGTACCAACTTCATCCCAGGAACTCGTGTTGAAGTTCCAGAATAGGATTGTCAGTCCCAAACCGGGGGTGTTCGCCGACGATTCGATCGTCACGTCGAGCGAAGCTGGAGAATCGTTTGGCAACGTTCCGACGAAATCCAGCGTGATCGGAGCTTCGGATGGGAAGATTGTGATGCCTAGGTCGTG
>CBDUST010000353.1:0-3740 GCA_965369945.1 uncultured bacterium
CATCGCTCCCCAGCGTACAGCATCCAAGGAGCGGCAGGATACCAGCGGCTCACTCGCCGCCGTGATCGTTCGAACGGCCATCAGCTCCGCGACCTCGACCCCCGCGCCCCTCGCCGAAACCTCGCCATCGCTGGCCGCGTTCACCGCGGCGTTGCTCGTCAATCTTGGGCAGGCGCTCGGCTTGTGCCGGTGTGAGCATGGCCGTGAGCTGTTGGCGGTATCGATCATCAAACTCCCGCCGAGCTTGGAACTCCTGCCGGGTTCGATCTTCGCGTCGGCTCGAGTTGACACGTCCGAAGTTGCCGCTCGCCATGCGTTCAAAGAATCGGCGGCGCTGCTTGGGCTCTTCGGACTTCAAAATGTCCATCAGTTGTTCATTGCGGACGCCCAGCTCTATCTCGTACGCTTCCTCTAGCCCAGCCACCGCGCCGGCAATGTCGGGATCGAGATCGTCGAACTTCGCCGCCGACTCAAAGGCACGTTGCGTCGCTGTCTTGCGATAGACACGTGCATAAGCCCGTTCCCTATAGGTGCGCACGAACCGAGTCGCTGGATCTTCTGGAAGAGCCTCAGCTAGGGAGGCAACATATTGCTCATTCACATCACGGACGGATACCCGCCTGGTCATCTCACCATCGTGAAGCGACAGCGCCCGCTTCCCATCTCGCTGCATCATCGACGAAAACCCCTCAACCTGGGATTCGTCCAGATATGTATTGCGATCTCGCAGCACCCGGTCCAGTGAAACTTCGTACTCTTGAAGAACCGGCGCAACCGCATCGCTATTGGCTGAATCAAGCGACAACTCGCGCACGATATTGAACAGGTCAACACTCTCGCCGGACAGTTGCCCCCGCTGAATCGTCTTTTGTCGGATCAGTTTGCGTTCCAAGCTCGGCCAGGCGGATTGCTGATCATCGCGCAGCACCAATTGCAAATCTTCGATAAATTGTTCTCGCAGCCGTATTTTTTCCGCACTGAAAATCTTGTATTCATCCACGGCATCAGCGGTCAGTCGCTCCAACTCCTCGGGATCGATCCGCGGCCCGAAGGCTTGGCGGGCCTCTTGGCGCATCTCCTCGGATCGGCGCCGAACAATATCCATAATCTGCTCTCGAGCCTCGTCGCTCAACGAAGGGTCGCGGGCGAGTTCCATTTGCTGGCGTAACGATTGCCAGCGATCGCGCATCTGCTGGCGCGCTCGCTGGCGTTCGCCGTCGTCCTCGGAGCGATCCGGGCGCAGTTGGCGAACGATCTGGTCCAGATCGTGTCGAGCCGCTTGGTACGCCTCGTCGTACTCCGCGAACAGCGTTTGCACGATCATCTGTTGCGATCCGTCGAGTGAAAATACATCATCGAACTGCGCAACATCACGTCGGTTGAAATCCGGCTCGAGCAAGTATGTGAGTCCGCGAGCGCCGCGCATACCGCCCATGCCGCGCATACCGCCGGGCTGGGCGAAGACTGGGCCGGTTAGAAACAACGCGGCGCTAAGCAAACAGCAAAGCTTCGTCATTGGGCTGAACACGTTGCATGTGCGAGGGCTGGTCATCTAAGAAACCTCCAAATGTCGATTTGCTTTACCCATGGGATCGTCGGATCCGTTCACAACACATCGCCGGATCATTCGTCCGAAGATTTCCGGCCGTTTCTTTCGCTCATCCATTCACGCCGCATCGCTCCGCGTTCAGCTTCATCAAGCTGTCCATCACCGTTGGCGTCGAAGCGCTCGAGCATTTCACGACGGCGTTGTTCGTGATGTCTGCGGCGCTCTTTGATATGTTCCTCAGCCGCGGCGCGCTCTTCGTCATTGAGTTGACCATCGCCGTCCGTATCAAACTTCTGGAGCATCTGCTGCCAACGAGCACGGCCCCGTCGGCTATGACCAACCCGGCTGGAGAGTTTTCGGCACTGCTCCGGCGATAACATTCTCACAAAGTCGTTGAAGCGCTCTGATCGACCACGGCTTCGCTGCTGACGCAGGTCCGCCTCTTGATCAACCAGATCGCGCACGCCTTGCAGGTTCGGCTCGTCGCGCGACAGCTCAGTGATGAGTTGCTGGTGTAAGAGTGCGATCCCTTCTTCGTACGTCTCCTGGTCAGCCTCGACGCCCTTTCGCAGCTCAGCGAACAGCGCGGCCTGCGGCTCGTCAAGATCCAAGTCAGCGGCCACGAGATTGGTCACGCGGTCGCCGTTGGAAGCTTCGCCACGCACCCGCCACGCACCCGCCACGAAGAACACGTTAAAGAGCAGCGACAGCGCCAGGATGAACCAAACCAAACTGCGAATCATCTGGGCCTCTCCGAAAGTAAGGATGCAATGAGTTCGATCTCGTCCGAATCGTCCTCGGGCGAATCAAACACACCAAAGGTCATTTCCGCAGCGAGCGCATCCGGCAGAATGGCTGTCGAATCGGTGTACGCCATTCCCGCGCGATATCCCCAAACGCAGATGGCAACGGACGCTGCGGCCGCAACCGGCCAACGCGCCATGCGCCATTTGAGACTCGTCGACGGCTGCACTCGTTGCCGCACCAGCGCTTGGGCTGACTTGATCACGCGCTGCGGCACAGCCGAAGTCGAAACGGCAGCCTCGGCCACGATCAGCCGGGCGTCGGCTACGGCCTGGCGACATTCACAGCAGTCTGCCAGATGCGCTTCGATCGACTCAACCTCGGGTTCGGACAGTTGGCCGTCCAGATACGTGGCCAACTCCAACTGACTGGGGCACGCGACCGACAACGCACGCTCCAGCCCAGAGGCGCGTTGCCACAATCGTTCGTCAGATTGGCTGTGTTGCTCGTCCATGGGTGTACCGCTCCCCGGATGGTATACGAGGCCTCAGATGGCGGCATCCCCGACTATTTTCGCACTCCATCAGTCAGATTCGAAGTGCGAGCGGAGGCGGCTGAGTGCTTTATGTTTCGTGCTCCTGATGGTCTGCTCGCGGACCCCGAGTATCTGAGCCACTTCCGTCACCGAGCGATCTTCGTCGAATAGCAGTCTCAACACCAGCCGCTGCCGCGCCGTCAGTAGGTGAAGCGGCACAGGATTCTCGGGGGCGGTGGGTTGGGTCGATGGAACCTCCGACAACTGGACGCCTGACGTATCCAGCCGGCGCTTGCGAAGGCAGTCGATCGCAGTGCTCCGAGCGATCAGGGTCAGCCAGGTTTCCAGCGACGCCCGGCCAAGCTGATATTTGCGGAGTAATCGGTAGTCGTCCTTGATCAGTCGGACGAAGACATCCTGGGCTATGTCGTCCGCGGTTCGGCCGGTCAGACCAGCGCCCCATTGGCCGAACACGTGCCCAACGGCGGCGTAGATCACCCCCGCGTAACGGTGCACAAAGGCGTCCCACGCCTCTTTGTTGCCTTGGAGGCAGGCTTTCAGATCGACATCCATGTGCTGGTCCAACGCCTCTACGGTCTGGGGATTACACTCCATCGGGTCATCAAGGGTCACCACCGGATCAACGCTCCTGTAGAATCCGGCAACTGCGAGGGATGATCGGGCTCGCGCGATCGTACAATCCCACGACGGTGTCGTGCTGACGATGGTGTAGCATGCCGTCCAGTTCGTATCAACGACTCATGGGCGTTTGTCGCCTCTTCAAGGAGAACACACGAATGAGAATCCGAAATTCCTCCCTCTTCCTGGCGGGCCTGTGCGCGATGCTGGGAGTCGCTTCCGCCTACGGCCGGGACACCGACAGGCCCAGACTTCGTCCGCACGATCGGGCCA
>CBDUST010000354.1:0-3692 GCA_965369945.1 uncultured bacterium
TTATCAAGTCACACACGGCTGTCGTTGCCAAGCTGAGAGAGATCAAGACACTGGAGGTGTAGCAATGAGCTTTTGGATGCCTGAATATTTCAACTGGCTAGAACAAGAAGCGGAAGAGCAGCGGCGCGAGGAACGCCAGGGACAAGCCGAGCGATTTCTGCCGATGCGAGACTTTATTGGAACTTGCTTCATGTGCGGCGATGAGATTCCAACAGGTGCTTATTGTTCGGAATTATGCCGTAAGGAACACGAGTCAATCATTGAAGCTCGCCCGTGGGACCGCCATGAAGCTTGACATGAGGCTAGGTGATTGCCTGGACGTGCTGCCGACGCTGGAGGCGGGCTCGGTGCAAATGTGCGTTACGTCGCCACCGTACTGGGGGCTAAGGGATTACGGCGTTGACGGCCAGCTAGGACTTGAGGCCACACCAGAAGAGTACGTGGCCAAAATGGTTGAAGTCTTTCGCGCGGTGCGTAGGGTGCTGCGAGACGATGGCACGCTGTGGTTGAACATGGGGGATAGCTATTGGAATGGGGGGGCTGAGAAACGAGACGGTGGCCACGGCTTTGTCGACGGGGGGAAGATTAAGCTAGAAGCGGCACGCGGCTCGTTGTTGGCCCAGCGATGCCAAGCGAACGGCTTGAAGACAAAAGACTTAGTCGGCATTCCCTGGATGGTAGCCTTCGCCCTGCGCGCCGACGGCTGGTACTTACGCAGTGACATCATCTGGCACAAGCCCAACCCCATGCCTGAGAGCTGCACGGACAGGCCAACAAAGAGCCACGAGTATCTGTTTCTACTGACTAAGAGCGCGAAGTATTTCTATGATGCCGATGCAATACGGGAGCCACACGCACCAGCGTCGATAGAACGAACCCGCTACGTTAGAACAGCAGACAAGAGCAATAAAGGGATGCCAACAGGGAAGGAACGTGACGACAGCGGAATGATTCATGCGTCGGGTCTGAATGCGTTGCCATACACTTTGACAGAGGGGGGCCGCAGCAAGCGCTCAGTCTGGACAATCGCCACACAGCCCTACGCAAAGGCCCATTTCGCAACCTTCCCAGAGGCATTGGTTCTACCGTGCATCTTAGCGGGGACGTCGGAGGAGGGCTGCTGTGCTGGCTGTGGGGCTCCCTACCTGCGCGTGACAGAGCGCGAGCAACTCAAGCGGGAAAGACCCAACGACCGCACGAACCGCCACGAGCAAGGTGAGGGTGTGAACTCATGCGGTAATACGGTGGCCGGTGTGGATGTGAAAACAATTGGGTGGGAGCGATCTTGTGGCTGCTGGGACCATCCGAAAAGTCTTCACGTTGGGCCGGTGCCTTGTACAGTCCTCGATCCCTTCCTCGGCAGCGGCACCGTCGCCAAGGTAGCCCAGCAGTACGGCCGGACCTTCGTAGGCATCGAGCTGAGCGCAGAGTACCTTGAGCTGGCACGTGACAGGTTCAAGCAGTCGAGGTTATTTTCATGAAGAATGCACAAGTCCGCTTGTGGCGGGCGGTTCACCGGGCCGGGTTGAGTCGCCGGGCGGACCCCGGTGAATCAGTGCATTCAAACAGCGAGGTTGTTCACGTAATGAATATGGCGCAATTGGCATTAATCGCTTGTGCCCTTGCCGGTGTGCTGCTGGGTTGGGTGTTTTGCTGGTTGTTTGAGCCGGAAGATGCGTGCGGCCTATGCGGCCAAAAAACTAACGGGACGCTGATCGACGGTGTGCTGTATTGCGATGATTGCCTCAGTCCCGAGGAGGTGGCGTTTTGAAGAAGCGACGAGAGCCGTTATCTGAACGCGCTTGCCAAAAATACTCCTCAGAACGCAGGGCGTTTCAAGGCGAACGCTACGACGCGGGGTACGCCACGGGCACTAGGCTGCTTGAGCAAGGAATTATCCCATGGATACAAGTTGAACGAATCGGTAGCTATATCGATGAGGTTGGCTTGGAATCAGAAGACTGCACCAGCCAGAAGCTTTATGCCGCGCTCACGGGCGATGTCGATTCGGAGCAGAAAAAATGCCTGGACTGGCTTAATTGCCACTTAGGCACATCATGGCCGCATGAGGCCATGGTGTACGGAATCAACGTTGCGGTGAGGGATGCTTGGGTTCAGATAATACGTGAGCGAGGGGCTTGAACCATGGCCAACATCGGACTTGTCCCGGCCAGTGAAAACCTGCTCCTCATGCAGACGGAGCAGATTCGGGCGCTTGTAAAGCAGCTTCCAGCAGAGAAGCGGGCGGCCTGGTCGAAGGTGGCCAAGGCTGCCTGTCAGCACTTGCGCGACGCCAAGAAGGACTATGGCCAGGCGTATGTTATCGCGTGCCAAATGATTGAAAACTGGCGGTTATTGGGGGTTGATGTTCCAAATCTGATCCAACATGGTGGTGACAAGAGAAAGCAAGCTAACAATTGTTATGTTGCTCTGGGCGATCTAGGCATTTCAGAGATACAGTCATCTCGATGCCAAAAACTGGCACTATTGCCGCCGGAAGTGCTCGGAAAGAGGCTGAAGGAAGCCTTCGACGAGGACAAGTACGCGCTGCCGTCTTTGTGGTCCGCGTCTCGCAGCGAGGGGCATCCGGCTGGTGGCTCCGCCGAAGTATTGGAAGGCGAGTTTGACGTCATCGTGATTGATCCCCCTTGGCCGATGCAAAAGATCGAGCGAGTAGTCCGGCCGAACCAAGACGAATTTGCTTATAAGACGATGGCGGAGGAGAGCCTTGCGGCGATGGGGCTGCCGGCCGCCGCCGACTGCCATGTTTGGTGCTGGGCCACACAGCGGTTTTTGCCCATGGCGCAGCGGCTCTTGCAGGCGTGGGGGCTTCAGTATGTGTGTGTCTTTGTCTGGCATAAGCCTGGTGGATTCCAGCCCGTCGGGTTGCCGCAATACAACTGCGAGTTCGCGCTGTACGCGAGGCAGGGCACGCCTAAGTTTGCATCGACCAAAGAGTTCCCCACATGCTTTAACGCACCGAGGGGGAAGCATAGCGAGAAACCAGAGGTGTTCTACGAAATGGTCAGGCGGGTTACGGACGGCACCCGAATCGACATGTTCAGCCGTCGCAAGATTGAAGGGTTCACGGGCTGGGGGAACGAGAGCAAATGACGTATGGGATTGACCAGGAATGGGAGACGTCATGGATACCACACGTGCTACCGTTGATCAGCGCAAAGCACCTCTTGGAAAAGGCACCGATTGAGAAAGATCAAAACGAGGTCACGGACATCATGCCGTCAATGATGCTTAGGAACGTGAGGATCGGTCTGCGGATGCGGCGACCCGAATATTTCGACAAGTATTCTGGCGAGATCACCTTTCGTTCGAATCGCGAGACAGGCGCGAAGACAGAATTCGCGAAGATCCTGGAGGGGTGGGGCGATTTGATGTTCTACGGTTTTGCGAATCCGCACTGGAAAAGCTTTCGTAGTGTCCGGCAGTGGACATTGATCTCTTTGCGTGCCGTTCGTCGCATCGTCAAGTCGCACAACCCCCGACTGACGACGATCGACAACCGGGACGGGACAAGCTTTCACCCGATCAAAATCAAGGACTGGAAGGCATTGGACAAGAAGTTTGTAATCGATAGCAACTGGGAGGCGTGATGTACGTTCCCGACAACCACCGTACCTGCGAGCTAGAGGCCGAGTTCGGCGAGATGCACATGATCTACGAATGGAAGGGAG
>CBDUST010000355.1:0-3624 GCA_965369945.1 uncultured bacterium
GCCGGTCGAGTTCGCCTCCGGTCAGAAGCACAGGTAGCTTCATCAATCCGTTGACGGTTCCCGCGAAACCCAGCAGACCAATGACGGCAGCAACGTGCATCGCGTGCTTCCACGTGTGATCCTTCAGGCCAACCACACCGAGGAGTGCCAGCGGCAGGCCGAAGACCGCCGGGATCAACGCCGTCAAGCTCTCGCGACCAGTGCCGAGATAACCGCCAACGCCAAGAACGATCAGCACGAAGCCGAGTCCGATTGTGATCTTCGCCATTGATCGACGCTCCTGTTCCTGGGGCATTGAGGTTCGCATAGCTGCGAACTACACGGCCTGAACACACGCCAGTATCTTACCCAGCCGAATGCCAGTTGCATGTGCGACAGACCGGATGTGATCAATACAATGCTAGGCCATGCCCTTCTCGGCCTGGGTGCCGTAGCGAGCATCCAGCATGAGCAGCGCGCTTCGGTTGTCACCAGCCACGTCTAACAGTCCGATTGCCTCCTCGGCCCATTGCTCTTCTTCGACCTGCTCGGTGATGAACCATTGCAGCATGACCTGGGTGGCGTAATCGTCGTGTTCCCCGGCCAGCCGATACAGCTCGTGGATGATCTTCGTGTTGGCCTTCTCGCGGTCGTAGGCGGCTTCGAAAACGGCTTTGGGCGAGTCAAAGTTGGATGCAGGTTCCGGGATCGACTTCAATCGGACCTGCCCGCTCCGCTGGAAGATGTGATCGAAGATCTTGAGGGCGTGTTGGCTCTCCTCCTCGAACTGGGCGCGCATGAACAATGCGAACCCCTTGAGGTTGCGCTGCTCGAACCAGGCTGCCATGGCGAGGTATTCCTGGGCGGCAGTCTGTTCCTCGTTGAGCTGCGTGTTGAGAGCGGATTCGATTGGTGGCTGGAGCATGAGACTAGCCTTTCGTTGTACTACGTACACGCTTCGTTGATGCGCTGGTGGTTGATTGCTTGCGGGGGTTCTCCGTTACTCTCAAAGGACCCGGTCCGCCGAAGCTTGCCTGCGTCTGAGTCTTTGCACCACGCGGTGAGCAATACGATGAGATCACTGCTGCCAACGTTGCAGTTGGTATCGATTTCCGGGAATGCTCTTTTCCGTTCGGCAATAGTTGGATGGTTGAGACTGTAAGGTTCTTAGAGGGGCTTGCAAGTTCCGTCGTCGCATCGACCGCCCTGTGATTGCCGATTGGCTGCGATTTGCGCGTAGAGGGCCCGCGTCAGCGAGTAGACCCCTGGAACAAAGTACAACCACACGATCCAGCGCCAATATCGAAGGTGGCGTGCGATCTGATAGGCCGCGTCCGCTCCAACGTGGATGGCGTTATCTGGTGTTATCAACCGCATGCCCGTATTGAAGTCGCCCTCAACGAGTCTTGGGAATCGTTTTGTTAGCCCCTTTGTCTGCCTGGCAACGAATTCCAACGCGTCATTCCGATCCCTTCGCGCAATCCAGGCTACCCAGCGACGACAGAGCGAGCATTGACCATCGTAGACGACGGTCGACTTTCGTGGTAACGCGTTCGTCATGGCCATCTTCATCGTCGAACATTTCGCTACGTGCGTCCCGTCCGTCTAGGTCACCGATCGAGCCGATCGTATGATAGGAACTCTTGCGACGTTGACCCACTGCCACCGACGTACGCTGAGGCAGATGAGAACCGGAGTTCGAAGTATTCGCCGGGCGGATACGCACGTTGTCGTCGCTGGGCGGCCGCCTGCTTCTCCCAATCGTGGCGCCGCGATAGGCTACCAGCCCAGGTCGGATCAAGCTGTCCCGGCCTGTAGCCAGCGACCGGAACTCCTGCGGCCATCCCCTGCCTTCGCGAGGGTACGCCAGTCGATTGTTCCAAGCCGGCGGGGCGCATGGACCAGACCGGATGGAGCGACACGATCATGCGCGACGCACCGACTGACATCACGTTGAAGCAAGCGGAAGGAATACTGGAGATAACCTGGGGCGATGAAGTGCTGCATCGTTATTCCGTAAGACAGCTTCGGTGTGAATGCCCCTGCGCCGGTTGCGTTGATGAGAGGACGGGGGTTCGCACCCTCGACGTCGAGGCGGTGCCGGACAACATCGGCATTACGAACATGGAGCTCGTCGGACGCTACGCAGTGAAGCTCGTCTTCTCTGACAGCCATGACACCGGCATCTATTCGTGGGATCGACTTTACCAAATGCAGTCCGTACGATAATGGCCACGCTCCGCGGGACTGATCGGCACAGCGTGAGGCGCTGACCGCGCAAGACGGCGCCCTCGACCGAACTACCGACGGTGTGCGTCGCGAAACGCTGCTTCGCCAGGTAAGGGAGAGCGTAGTTTGTGCTGGAGCGCCGACCGCTACAAGACCACCTCGGATCATTGCCGGTTCGTACGGTCCGCCGCCGCCAGTACCTGCGGCAGTCGCTGAACAAAGGCAGACCGTGGCCACACGTCGTCAGCTCCAGCCGCCCTAGCTTGGTCCCCAAGTTTGGTTTGTACATGGGAGAAGAAGGCGACCACGCGCGCGTCGGGAAACTGCGATTTTACCGTACGGATCGCTTCCTCGGGTGAGATGCCATCGCAGTTCATGTCAACGAGAACCGTTCTCGGCTCGTCCGAGTCCAGCGCATCCTGCAGCGCGCTTGGGTTAGAAACGATTTTGCACTTCGCGCCTACCTTCTTGGCCGTTCCGGTGATCCGGGTTGCGAAGATCAGATCGGACACGATCGCGATGCAGCGGTCCATCAACTCTTCATCCTTTTGTCCGCTTGGTGTACTGGGTGCTCAGCAATCTAGCGCACTACGGCATTTCGACCTGGATGTCATCTCCGACTACGTGAACCCGGTAGCTGGCGACCCTCTCATCGGCTGGCGGTGAGAGGACACTGCCGCTCGTGATATCGAAAGTGGCCCCGTGCCAGGGACACGTGACAACCGTGCCCTCGACGTCGCCTTCGCATAGCGGTCCTCCCCGGTGGGTGCAAGTATTGCCAATGGCATAGTAGCTGCCGTCGATGTTGAACAGAGCGATTGCTTCTCCCCCCGCTTCAACCGACATCGTCTTGCCCAAGGGAAGATCGCTGGCATGCGCTACTTTGATCATTTGTACCATATGGTCAACCTCCTTCGTCGAACCGGGATTCGACGGTTCGTCGCGGAACATCCTGCGTTCGGGGCAGGTTCATTGGAAACTCACGAATCCGAGTTGCCTTGGCGTCGCACACGATGGACTCAGCAACCCTATTCTACTCCCGTGCGACGGCAGCGCCTGGAGGCGGTGGTTGCGGGTTCCTACCGTGGTCACACTCCTCGGTCCCATCAATTGAACGCTCGCGTCAGCTGCCGTTGCCGGTCATACTGGTGACGCCCCCGGCGTGTGATCCCGGGAGTGTTCTCGGGCGCTGTGGGAACACCAACAAGCGCAGGATGATGAAGACACTCAGGAACGAAAAGGAGGTTCGCATGGTCTCTGAATTAGCAACCCAAGAGTGCACCCCGTGTAAAGGCGGCACGCCGCCGTTGACAGATGGAAAGGTCGAGGAGCTATTAAGTGAGTTGGTCGGATGGACAGTAGAACAGGAATACCACCTCACCAGGTTGTATGACTTTCCCGATTTTGCCAAGGCCC
>CBDUST010000356.1:0-3605 GCA_965369945.1 uncultured bacterium
CAGTTGGGAGAACGATTTGGCCGAGATCAGGTCCTTCACGCTTCGGATGGCGAGCTGCACCTCACCTCGCCGCGTCTAGCCGGCGCAGAAGGAGTTTGGCGGTTAGTTTGTTTCATAATCATGCTGATCATGACGTTCGGCTGCATCCTTTCCGTATTTGCCAGTTCATACGGCTGGCTAATCGCACTCTTGGGCGGCCCGATATCTCTCGGCGGTGTGATGTGGACTCTCATGCCTCTAAGTACGAACTGGGCAATCGCGGACGATGGACAGGGACGCCATCTGCTGATCAAGAGTTTGCGTTGGTTTTTTCATCAGGCCGTCGAGGAAGTGCGGCCGGAGGAGATAATCAGTTGCGTACTCCTCGAGAGCGAGCTAATGCTGACGTTCCAAGAAATACGAAGGTTACGGCTTACCGAGATTGGGAGGGGAGAACTGGCGAGATGGAAAGCGCGCAGACTGGTGAAAGCCATTGGCGACCGCCTTGGACTCCCGAACCTGGTGCTGGACGATACGAACGAACGACGACGACATGCAGAAACGCTGGATCACTGATACATCATGTCATTACTAGCGGAACTTAAGACAATCGACCAAACTGAAACGAGATCGGTGAACAAGACGCACGCTTCCACGCGCGGCGATCGCCCGGTGGAGCCGGTGATCTTTGAGAAGTCGGTGCCGGGGCAGCGCGGGGTTGATTTGCCGCCGCTGGATGTGCCGCAAGCTGATCTGCCGGATGAGCTTCTCGGTGTGCCGGTCGAGCTACCCGAAGTCGGCCAACATGATGTGATGGCGCATTACACACACCTTTCCAATCGCAACTTCTCGGTGGATGGCAACTTCTATCCGCTGGGTTCATGCACGATGAAGCACAACCCGCGCATCAACGAATGGGCCGCGGCGCTCCCCGGTTTTGCGGCACTTCATCCTTTGCAAGACGATACGCAAATCCAAGGCGCACTTCGTCTGCTCTATGAGGTCCGCTGCTTCCTCGAAGAAATCTCCGGGCTCGATGAGGTTTCGCTTCAGCCTGCCGCCGGGGCGCACGGTGAATACACAGCCTTGAAGATCATTCGTGCGTACTTCAAGGATCATGACCAGCCGCAGCGGCACATCGTTCTTGCGCCGGATAACGCCCACGGGACGAACGCAGCCAGTTGCAGCATGTGTGGGTGCGACGTTCTCCAGGTGAAGACCGTCAATGGCCATACTGATTTAGATGATCTACGCCGGTGCATTGATGAACACGGTGCTGAGAATATCGCCGCGTTTATGATCACGAATCCCAATACCGCGGGCCTTTTTGATAGCAAGATCGCTGAAGCCGCGGACATCATTCACGACGCCGGCGCCAAGCTTTATCTTGACGGCGCCAACATGAACGCCATCCTCGGCAAGACTCGCCCCGGTGAATTCGGTGCCGACATCATGCACTTCAATACGCACAAGACGTTTTCGACCCCGCACGGTTGTGGTGGACCCGGGGCCGGTCCGATTGCGGTGCGCAGGGAGCTGGCGCCGTATTTACCAATCCCGCAGGTGATCATGGCGGATGACGGATCGTTTTCGCTTGATCGTGATCGTCCCAAGTCTATAGGCAAGGTGCGCAGCTTCGTCTCGCAGTTTGGCGTGCTCGTACGCTGTTGGACGTATATCTCGGCGTGCGGTCCCGACGGCTTGCTCAGCGTTGCCGAAAAATCGGTGCTCAGCGCGAACTATCTTGCGGCGCGATTGCGGCATATCTACGAGATGCCTTTTTTCGATCCCGAGAACGGACGCTTCTGTGCGCATGAGTTTGTGACCGTGCCCAAGCGTTTGCTGGACAAGGGCATAACGCTCAACGATATTGCCAAGCGAATGATCGATTACGACATTCATCCGCCGACGATGCACTGGCCGGTGCATGATTGTTTGATGGTCGAGCCGACGGAGACGGAGTCGAAACGAACATTGGATCGGTTCGTTGATGTGATGCTTCAGATTGCCCAGCAAGTCGAAAACGATCCACAGTCGATGGCCGCAGCGCCGAGAGACGCCGTGATCAGCCGGGCCGACGAGGTGGAAGCAGCCCGCAAACCACTCGTCGTGTGGCAAGACGCGCACGGATAGCATTCCGTGGGTAATCTTCGGAGCAGAAAAGAGCAACCTTCGTGGCCAAACCGCTCAACATCGCGCTCGTCGGATCGAAGTTCATGGGGCGTGCGCATTCCAACGCCTGGCTGAGTGTCAATAAGTTTTTCGATCTGCCGCGTGAGGCGGTGATGCAGACGGTTTGCGCGCGAGATGCCAAAGAAACACGAGCCTTTGCTCGCAAATGGGAGTGGGATAACGCGACGACATCTTACGCTGACATTCTCAATGATGAGACTGTTGATCTTATCGATATTGGTTCGCCCAATCATGTTCATGCAGAGCAATCGATCGCTGCACTTGAAGCAGGCAAGCACGTGGCCTGTGAGAAACCGCTGGCTGGGACGCTTGATGATGCGCGAGCGATGCGTGATGCGGCGCGCAAGGCCAAACGCCGAAAGCTCCAGACGTTTGTGTGGTTTAATTATCGTCGATGCCCGGCCGTGGCGTTCGCCCATCAGTTGGTACGCAAAGGCAAATTGGGTCGGATTTATCATCTGCGGGCGCAGTACTTACAGGATTGGGGTGGACCCGAGACGCCGATGTCATGGCGCTTTGACGCCAAGCAGGCCGGCTCAGGTGCGCACGGCGATCTCAACGCGCACATCATTGATATGGCTCGGTTCATTACGGGCGATGAAATTACTGAAGTCAGCGGCTCGGTTGAGGAAACGTTTGTTAAGCAACGCCGGATTGTAGGTGCGAACGGGAAGGGCGCGCGAAGCCGCAAGCGGCTGGGAAAATCAACGGTCGATGACTGCGTGTTGTTTCTCGCACGGTTCAAGTCCGGCTCCGTTGGCTCTTTCGAAGCGACACGCCTCGCGACCGGCAATCAGAACGGCAATCGGATCGAGATCAACGGCGAAAAAGGCGCGATCAAATTCGATTTTGAGCGCATGAACGAACTGCAATGGTGGGACAACACGCTGGACTCATCGCTTCGTGGTTGGAGTCGGATCATGTGCACGAATGCGGGCGACCATCCGTATGTCGACGCCTATTGGCCGCCGGCACATTTGATCGGGTACGAACACAGCTTCGTGAGTCAGGCTGCGGACATTATTCGCATGATCGCCGGGCGTAAACCTGTTGTACCTATGCCCGATTTTGAGGACGCGTATCAAACACAGCGCGTACTTCATGCAGCGATCGTTTCGGCGCGCAAAGGCCGGGCGGTGAAGATGAGCGAAGTGAAATAGCGTTGCCGGTTTCCCCAAAACCTTGGGAAAGGCGAGTGCATCATGACCCAAAGAACGAACTCCACTGCACTGAGCGGGCCGGGGATTATGTTCTTGAGTGCCGCGATCTTTGGTTACTTCGGCTTCGCTACGTCCTGGAATTACAGCAGCACGATTACCGGTGAGTTCCTGCTCTTTGTCGCACTCCTGGATTGGACACTCAAAGGCTCGGCGATCGTGTTCTTTGTTGCGGGGATCCTTACGTTCGTTCAACCGCTCGCAGGTAACCTGATC
>CBDUST010000357.1:0-3578 GCA_965369945.1 uncultured bacterium
GCAAAGTTAAGCTCGGTTAAGGGTCGTTAGCGCGAGCGCGGCAACTTTAGCGCGCACCACGATTGCCGTTTGCCGACTTTGCACGCGCAAATCCTTCATAGCGTGCGAGAATCGACGATCGGATGATTCTTCGTTGGTCTGTATTTCTATGGAAAGCGCGCACAGAAATGTCCGCGCGCAGCCCCGGCTCACTCAAGAGTTGTCGCTCACGCCTACCGTCTCACGCTTTTTCGGTTGCCGGGACGTAGCCGTCGGAGGCGTGGGCGAAGGAGAAGTCGTTTTCGGTCAGCCCGCTGGCATCATGCGTCGTCAACGTCAGCGTCACCTTGTTGTAGCGGATCATGATGTCGGGATGGTGCTGCATCAGCTCGGCGAGATCGGCGATTCGGCTCACGAAGGCCATCGATCCCACGAAATCGTCGAATCCGAAGGTCCGTTGGAGTGAATCGCCGTTCAGTGCCCATTCGGGCAGGTCGGTCAGCTTGGCCTGAACCTGTTCGTCGTTGAGCTTGTCCATCGGCAGCACTCCGTCGTGGGAGAGGATTGGCCCCAAACCGCATCCCAGCGCACTATACCCGCCGGAGCACACGATGAGCAACCGAACCACCCGTCTGGCCCCCTCACCCACCGGAGCCCTGCATTTGGGCAACGCCAGGACGTTTTTGATCACCTGGGCGTTGGCTCGTAAGTTCGGCTGGGCCGTCCAGATGCGCCTCGAAGACCTGGACGGGCCGCGCGTCAAACCCGAGGCCGCCGGGCAGGCGCTCGATGTGTTGGCGTGGTTGGGTATGGACTACGACGGCGAGCCGATCGTTCAGTCCGACGATTTGCAACCATACCGTCAGGCAATGCAGGTCTTGGCGGCCGATGGACGGATCTTCCAATGTGACCTGAGCCGTAAACAGGTCGAAGAGGCGTCGACCGCGCCGCACCGTGATGAGCATGAGCTGCGCTTCCCACCCGAGCTGCGGCCGACCGACAAGCGTATGTACGAATTTGATGAGCAAGACGCGAGCTACCGCTTCGTGGTCGGTGATGAGTCGATTCGAATTCAAGATGAGTTTGTTGGTGCGTCGGACTTTACGCCGAGCGCTGAAGTCGGTGACTTCGTTGTTTGGACGAAACGTGCAACGCCCTCGTATCAGCTCGCGGTGGTCGTGGATGATGCGAGGCAGGGGATTACCGACGTGATAAGGGGCGACGATCTACTTTCGTCCGCCGCGCGACAGACCTTGCTATGTCGTGCTTTAGACCTTCAGGCGCCGAAGTGGTGGCATCTGCCGTTGGTGCTCGGGCCGGACGGTCGACGGTTGGCCAAGCGGCACGGCGATACTCGTGTGGCGACCTATCGAGAGGCGGGGGTGCCGGCCACGCGGATCATCGGGCTCTTGGCGGCGTTGAGTGGAATCTGCAACGAACCGACAGAGATGACGTCCGAAGACTTCAGAGACGGCCTTGTTTTAGATAGACTGGACCGCGAGCCGGTGGTTTTTCGGCAGGAGCATCATCGATGGCTGTTGGACGAAGGGTGAAACTTGGTGTCATGTTGTTTGCAGCAGCGAGTTTGAGCGGATGCCAGCGCGGCCAGTCAACCCCCGGCACTGAACAGGTAGTCATCGCGGGCGAGGAATATCAGTTGGAGGTGGCGCAGGACGAGGCGACGCGCGCCAAGGGGTTGATGGGGCGGACGGAGATTGCCTCCGATGGCGGGATGCTATTTATTTTCCCCACGTCGGAGCTGCGGTCGTTTTGGATGGGCAACTGCTTGGTGGATATCGACATCATGTTCCTGGATCGCTACGGCCGAGTTACAGCGATCCACACGATGAAAACGGAGAAGCCGCGGAAAGAGGACGAGTCAGAAGTAGACTATTCGGACCGAATGCCACTCTACCCCAGCGTGTACGCAACGCAGTTCGCCATCGAGCTTCGCGCGGGATCGATCGAACGATTAGGGGTGGATGTGGACGATAAAATCGAGCTTGATCTGGCTCGGCTCAAGGCCATGGCACACTAGACCGATGACCACCGGGACTGCTACCTCACGGGTGAGCAACCGATCGGAGCGTGCCGAAGCTCATGAGCCGGTGGAATATCGTTATCACCGCATGTGGCGGCTGTGAAACCGCAGCCGAAGCGATCCTTTCGCGCCTCAGCGAGGCATGGTCGGCCCCGCGGCCGGCGGATTTTGCCTTACGCAGCTTCGACGAGATCACGCCCAAGAGTATCCGCAAGATAGACGCGGTGATTGTGGCCGCCGACGAGAATGCAAGCCGCAGTCATGTGATGCGGGTGCTGACGGTCTGTGAGGAAGAGTTCTTGCCCGTGCTCGCAGTGATCGACAAGGAATGTGAGCTGCGGAAAGTTTTCACACAGACCGGCGCGCTGATTGCGGATTCCGATGACGCCGTCGAGATCACCTGCGCAACGCTGCACGCTCTGCTACACCGCCAAGGCGAAGTGATGGAGTTGCGCCAGGAAATCGTACTTGCAACGCGGTGCCACGGTGGTCTGCGAGGTGAGATGGCCAAGATTCACGAGGAGTTGCAGCTCGCTGCGATCGTTCAGCGTGAATATCTGCCGCAGGAACTTCCATCATTGCACGGCGTTTCATTGGCGGCGATGTGGCGACCGGCGAACTACGTTTCGGGCGACATCTACGAAGTCGTGCAACTTGACGATGATCATCTAGGGCTGTTCCTGGCCGATGCGGTTGGGCACGGCGTTCCCGCGGCATTGATGACCATGGTGATTTGTCAATCGCTCAGGATGCGCGAGCGCAAGGGATCTGATCTTCGGATCATTGCACCATCCGAGGTGATGCAACGGCTCAACGCTGAGATGATTCGACGTCAGGACCGAAGCTCGCGTTTTGTTACGGCTGTATATGCAGTGCTGAATTGTCGATCGCGTGTGATGACGATCGCCGGCGCCGGCCATCCGCCGCCGCTGCTATTCCATGCGGACGGCCGATCGACGTTGGTGGAAACGGAAGGCGGATTGCTGGGCGTCTTCAAGGACGAGGAATTCGCTCAGGTGGAGTTCGAGTTGGAGCTGAACGATCGCATCATGCTCTACTCTGACGGGTTCGAGCAAGCGTTCCCGCCGAAGACCGCGAATGGATACGAGACCCGACTTCCCACGGAAGTCTACCGTGACGAGTTTAAGCGTTTTTCTGGGAAGGGCACGCCTCAGGAGACGATTGACGCAATCACTGCGCGCATCGACATGCAAAGCGGCTCACTGCACCAAGCGGACGATCTGACGCTGATCTGTTTGCACGCAGGACCGCTGCCGACGGATGATGCGCCGGTCCAAGCCGCAGCTATTTCACTCAAAGCGAGTACCTAGCGCTCGGTCCCCTCCTCCCAACTAGAGCATTCCAACTCAACGCGTAGCGCGTTCGGCGCTTGTTAGGGTTGCGCTTTTTGGGGCGCTGAATTATGCTCCACCCTGGCTTACAGCGTGAGCAAAAAAAGAGCCATGGATGGCAGCACCATATTCACAAGACCTGAGAGATCGTGTGCTGGCGGCGTACGACCGCGGCATGAAAACCAAGCAGATTGCAATCGTCTTCT
>CBDUST010000358.1:0-3574 GCA_965369945.1 uncultured bacterium
GTTGAACCTGATCTGTAAGGTCGCGAGCGATCGGGCCGAAGAACCCCCACCCACATAGCGTCGTATCGATCTCACTCTGATCATGGAACCGCTCGTCTTGGCACTGCTGGTCTACTACATCGCCGTTTGGGCGGTGATCTGTGTGTATGGGCTGCATCGCTACTGGGTCGTGTGGATCTTTCTTCGCAATAAGGGGTGGAAATCCGCTCCGCAGCCGCAGACCCGGTTCGACGCACTGCCGAAGGTCACCGTACAGCTTCCTATGTTCAATGAGCGGCACGTGGCCGAGCGAATTATCCAGACGTGCTGTCAACTGGACTATCCGCGCGACAAGCTACAGATTCAGGTTCTGGACGACTCGACGGATGAGTCGGCTCAGATCGCGCAGCGCTGCTGTGAACGTATGGCCGCCGCAGGGCACGATGTGCAATACGTTCATCGCGCCGACCGCGAAGGATTCAAGGGCGGCGCGCTGGCCCACGGTATGAAGACATCAACTGGCGAGTTCATTGCTGTCTTCGACGCGGACTTCGTTCCGCCGCCGAATATCCTGAACAACACGATCCATCACTTCACGGATGCGAGCATCGGCATGGTCCAAACCCGCTGGGCCCATCTCAACCGCGACGACTCGATCCTCACCAAAGTTCAGTCGATGCTCTTGGACGGGCACTTCGTTATCGAGCAGACCGCACGGGCATGCACGGGTCGATGGTTCAACTTCAACGGCACCGCCGGTGTGTGGCGCCGCACGTGTATCGAAGAAGCCGGCGGTTGGCAGCATGACACGCTCACCGAAGACACCGACCTGTCGTATAGAGCCCAACTTGCCGGATGGCGGTTTCAATACCTACCCAACGTCACCTGCCCCGCCGAAGTTCCGCCCACGGTCAGCGCATTTATGGGCCAACAACACCGATGGAACAAGGGGCTGATGCAGACGGCGATCA
This sequence comes from uncultured bacterium, assembly GCA_965369945.1. Taxonomy (GTDB): domain Bacteria; phylum Planctomycetota; class Phycisphaerae; order Phycisphaerales; family SM1A02; genus JADFNO01. Next base: position 951 of record CBDUST010000358.1, read on the forward strand.
AACTGCTGCCGAGCGTTCTCCGAAGCAAAGCGCCGTTGGCGACGAAGATCGAGGCGTTCTTTCATCTCACCGCGCCGATTCCATACCTCGCGGTGCTGCTGTTGATTCTTCTTGCGCTGCCGGGGTTGTATCTGGCCCTACCGGTGTACCAAATGCAGCCGGTCGCGGCGCTGAGCCTCGGCGGCGCGTTTCTCGTGCTGGGGATGTTCGCCGCTTGTACCTTCTACGTTGTTTCGCAATGCGCCCAGGGGTCCAGCTTCTGGCGCACCATCGGTCACCTACCCGCGCTGATGGCCATCGGCGTCGGCATCAACGTACTGAATTCCAAGGCAGCCATCGAAGCCCTATTGGGGCTCCAAAGTCCCTTCGTTCGCACACCCAAATTCGCCGGCGCTGACACCAGCGACGCCGATCCGATTCTGCGCAAACAGCGACGACGACTTCTCAGCGGAACGATCGAGCTGACGCTCGCCGCGATGATGATCCTCTGCATCGCCCTCAGCTTCGGCCGTCCGTTCGTAATGATCGGCGTTCCCTTCCTCGTCCTCTTCGCAGTCGGCTACATCGCCATTGGCCTGCCAAGCCTCCGTCATTCATGGATGACCCGCCCATAGCACACCGACCTCATCGGCTATTCTTCTTGATACCTAATGCCTAGCGTCAAATGCCTAAGGTCCACTTTATGGACACGGCCCCCAGTTGCCGAGCAAGACAACAATATCCCCATAGTTAACAAAACCGTCGTCGTTGAAATCGGCGGGATGCCCCGCGTTTGGCCCCCAGGCGGCCAGCAAGAGTACAACATCCCCGTTGTCAACCACGTTATTGCCGTTCAGATCCCACGGACAGGGGGGCGGTGACGGGCAGAGTTGATCGCGGGCGGCGGCGAAACCGGAGTGGCTTACACGCGCTGCGTAGTTATTACACGGGCAGTGTGTCGCTATGCCGAGAATCTCGCCGTTGCGGATAATTCCGGAACCCGAGTTGCCGAACGTGGCATCGACATTGTGCCTGAAGTACGTGGAAAAGACGCTCGTCACGGAGCCGCCGGAAGTCTGCTGTGTTTGCGAACGCGCGCATTGAGAATCGATCCCGTAGCCCTATATGGTCAAGGCTTGGCCGACTCCAGGCGGAGCTGTGGCGATCGGGCGGAACTCTCCGTAGCGCTCATACGGCGTCTGGCCCAGGTTGTTCGTGCCGGATTGCATCACAGCCCAATCGTTTCCGACGCCGCCGTTGGTGGAGAGATAGTTGTTAAAGATCGGTAACTGGTCGGCGATTGGTGGATTCACCGTATTGCAGTTGCCGAGGGAGTCGGGCACTCGAAACTGGATGACCATGCCATTGCTCATGCAATGGCCTGCGGAAACGAGGCAACTGTCGGTATTCCATACCGATGCACTGCAACCGGCCGGAAAGAGTCGGGCAGACCAGTCCTCATCGGAGGGTACGCGATCGTCCGCACCGCATATTCCACAAGTCCCCGCCGGTATCGCCACCGTAGCTTCCATGGCGACTTCATCGATCACGAAACGGTTCTTTGTGGTCCCGGGCCCGGCGACCAGCTCCACGAGCAGCACGTTGCCGTTGAAGTACGCCGATGAGTTGGTCCACATCGCCATTCCGTTCGTATCAAGCTCCTGCACTTCCATATCCAACAGCGAGGTGATACGGATGAAGCTGCCAGCTTCGAGCTGGACCTCGGCGAAGTAGACCCGCAGCCAAGCAGCCTCTTCGAGGACAACTACCTCCTGGAACACCGTCTGAGCCTCCAGTGCGGGATTCTTCTGAACGCCGCTATCGAGGTGGTAGTCTTGAAGCTCGCCGACCGGCCAATCGGACGTATGTTGAGCGAGGGCTGAGTTGGCCAGTGATCCGACGATGAGGGCAATGGCGAATTTCAATGAACGCATCTTGATCTCCCATGTGGGTTGCTACTTGCGGGATATCAGCCGCTAAAAGCAGCACGAGCGGCCATGACAGGACGAGACCATGAGCCATCAAGAACACAAGGGTCGACTCAAGCTCAAGAAAGTCATGTTCGCTGATTGTTTGACTCTAGTTGCAATTGGCTGGCAAGATAGGCAGGCGGGCGATTTACACCGGGTGCTCGCCATAGCTCGCTTGGACCTCGGTGTTATCTCCTTGATGCCATGATTCCATCTTCACGGACACGGCCCCAAGTTGACGAGAAGGTCGAGGAGCTCGGATGCGCCGACGCTGCCATCGAAGTCAGCCGAGCTGTTGGGGCCGGTTCCCCATTGCGCGAGTAGTGAGAGAGAGGGGAGGACCGGTTGACATCGCGAACCCCTCGTCATTTGTTAGGTTGGAGGATATTACCTTTGACGTGGGGAGTCATGATCTACTCCCGCCAGCCGCTCCCGATGCCACCGAGTTTATCTGCTCCGTCCACTACGACGAAAGTGGCGATGACAAGTCCCAAGTGACCAAGGACAACCGCTCAACATCCCAAATAAAAAAAACCGGGTGCCAATTTGGCACCCGGTGAAGAGCTTTGATATCGCTTGACTGAGTTGCTAGTTAACCATGCGTCCAGAACATCTCATCGATGCAATCCGTCCATGGGAACGCGAATATGATTCCCGTTTGACGAACCTCGTATC
>CBDUST010000359.1:0-3501 GCA_965369945.1 uncultured bacterium
CGGGCATCCTGCCCGTGCGATTGAGTCACCTTGCACGGGCAGGATGCCCGTGCCACCAAAGATAAAAGAACCCCGACAGCGCGTAGGGCAGGCCTTTGGCCTGCCGGTGTTACAACAAACGGCAGGCTCAAAACCTGCCCGACGAACTAGGGATAAGACTAATCGCTCTCCCACGCCGGCAACCGTCCCGGGGTCCACGGAACACCTGCTTCGTCGAGTTTCGCTTGCAGCGCCGTCAGATCTGTTTCGATCAGCTGGCGCAATTGCTCCAGCACATCGCCAAACTCACTGGCTGCGTATTCATACGCATCGCGCTGCGTTTGCGTGGGTGGGGCGGTCATGTTCCAACTGGACACCGCAAACTGAACCTGCCCACGTATGCCCGGCAATGTCGGCTCTTGAAATCGTCCGGGAAGCGAATCGCCATTGAGCGCCTGGAAAATGTCTTTCAAACGATTGCTCAATTCGTGCGCTTCGTGCGCTAGCGCTTGATCCGCGTCGAGTGTGCTGAACACCGCTTGGGCGATCCCCGAAATCTGAGACTGCGCTTCGCTAAGCGATTGACCTGCTGCTTGCACCGCCCGATACAGCTTGGCCACCTTCGTATGGAAGTCGCGCACTTCCGCGCGATCCTCCGGCTGAAACGTTCCCAGCGCAAGCGGCACAACATCAAACGACGCCGGCTCAGTCAGATCAGTGATTTCGCCATCGACCTGCTTGGAGATTGTGACGGTGTACGTGCCGGGCAAGACATACGGCCCAAAGCCGCCGCCGCCACGTCTGCCGGGTCCACCGCTTCTACCGCCGCCTCCACCTCCACCCATGCGGAGGTTCCAAGCGGTGCGGTGAACACCTTTGCTCGTTGAGCCGTTGATTCGACTCACGGTTTCGCCTTGCTCATCACGAATGGTCAGAAAAACAGACGCCGCGCGCACGCGATCCTTCTCTCGCAGCTTATCGTATTCGGGGCTCGTAGCTTCCTTGTCCATCTTCGGGCCGGTCTTCACTTCCTTCTTCAGGTGATACGTGAACACCGTACCGAACGGCGGATTGGAAGTCGTCCAATACGATGACCCCTGCGATCCTCGCCCCGTACCGCTTGGGATATAAAAGAGCGCATCCTTGATGGGGAACATATGCGCCTTCTCATCAAGCGCCTCAGCGGTCACAACCTGAAGCGGCGAGTAGTCATCGAGAATGTAAAACCCGCGCCCGAACGTGGCGAACGCCAGATCGTTCTCGCGCCGCTGAATATCGACATCACGCACGGAAATCGTCGGAAGCCCACGGATCTTGAGCCACTTCTCCCCGCCGTTCAGTGTGTAATACGCGCCAAACTCGGTCCCTGCGAACAGCAACTCACCACGCACATGATCCTCGACGATCGAATACACAATCTCGCGCTCGCCCAAATCGCCCACAGCCGGCTTCCACGTCTGCCCGCGATCGGTGCTCTTGAGCAGGTACGGCCGGAAGTCGCCGTTCTTGTGATTGTCAAACGATGCGTACACAGTATCGGCATCATGTCGCGACGCGGTCAAGCAACTAACATAGGCCATATGCGGTACGCCGGGGAAAACTTCGATCGTCCGCCAGTTCTCACCGCCGTCATCAGTCACATGCACGAGCCCATCATCGGTGCCGACATAGACGAGATCCTCGACCAACGGCGATTCACTCAAGGACACTGTGCTGCCGTAGATTGACGTGTTCTGGTGCTTGCCGACCGCATCGACCGGCTGCACCTTGCCCATCACTTCAAGTTCATTGCGATCAAGGCCGCGCGACAGATCACCGCTTATCGCCCGCCAACTATTACCTCGATCCTCCGAGCGATACAGACGTCGCCCCCCGAAGTACAGCCTGGTATGGGAATGTGGGCTGATCAGAAGCGGCGCGTCCCAATTGAAGACGTGCGGCGGATCGCCGGGTTTGGGACGCGGCTTGATATCAGTGTTCTCGCCGCTGAGCCGATCATGCCGCACGAGTCCACCGTACTGCCATTGGCTGTAGACGATGTTGGAATCTTCGTAATCGACTTGCGTTTCAAAGCCGTCGCCGCCGACCGTGACGAACCAGTCTTCGTTTGACATCGAACGGCGAGTCGTGCGCGATGGTCCGCCGAGCGTATTGTTGTCCTGCGTTCCGCCGTAGACGTAATAGAACGGCTCGGAGTTATCGACGCTGACGCGATAGAACTGCGTCAAGGGTAGATTCGCTTTGTACAGCCAATTCACCGCACCGTCCCAGGTTTCGTACACCCCGCCGTCACACCCAACGATCATGTGGGCGGTATCGTCCGGATCAATCCAAAGCGCGTGATTATCGACGTGGCGGTTGCGCCCTTGGGCACTAGTGAAGGTCGCACCGCCATCGTTCGTGACCATCAAAAAGGTATCGAGAATGTAAACCTTATCCACATCATGCGGATCGCAAACGATTTCGTTGTAGTACATCGGCGCGGTTGTCGATCGGCTATTGCGCTTGGACCAGCTCTCGCCGCGATCAGTGGAACGGAAGAATCCACCTTTGCCTTCCTTCGCTTCGATCACGGCATAGATCACGTCAGGATTCGCCGGCGAGATATCCAGCCCGATCTTACCCTTGTCGCCACCAGGAATCCCGCGCGTCAATTCCCGCCACGTCTTTCCACCATCAGTGGATTTATGAATTCCGGACTCCGGTCCGCCATCGATCATCGTCCACACACGTCGCCGTCGCTGATACGTTGATGCGTACAACACATCCGGATCGCGTGGATCAAGATGTATTTCATTGACGCCGGTGTTTTCGGAAGTATGAAGGATGCGCACCCAGTTCTCGCCGCCGTCGGTGGTTTTGTACAGCCCGCGATCGCGCCCCGCCCGCCATAGCGGTCCTTGCGCTGCGACGTAAACGATATCGGAATTTCGGGGGTGGATGGCAATCATCCCGATGTGCTCGGATTCCTTGAGCCCCATGTTCTTGAACGTCTTTCCGCCATCGACGGATTTGTACACGCCATCACCAAACGAAACGCTGCGCTGGGAGTTGTTTTCGCCGGTGCCGACCCAAATGATGTTGTGGTTGGTCGGATCGATTTCGACACAGCCGATCGAATACGAACCCTGGCTGTCGAAGATCGGCGAGTAGGTGGTACCGTTGTTGGTGGTTTTCCAAACACCGCCCGAGCAAACAGCGACAAAGTACTCGCTGTGATCGGCCGGGTTAACCGCAAAGTCCCCGATGCGCCCGGACATAAGGGCCGGTCCGATGGATCGTGCTTTGAGCGCTGAGAACGACGAGCTCGTCACCTTCTCAGCGACATCGACCGGCGGCGCCTCCGCGTTCTTTTCCTCGGGAGCCTCAGTTGTTTGGGGCGCCTCGTCAGGCGGATCTTGCCCGATGGCGGGGAATGCAGTCAGCAATACGACAAAAAGGGTTACGCCTTTCATTCTTTCTCCTCGCATGGTCAGATCGCCTTGGAGGCGGTCTCGCGCGGCTTACTACATCAAAGACCAC
>CBDUST010000360.1:0-3449 GCA_965369945.1 uncultured bacterium
GCCCTCGACTCCGCAGTAGAGGCGGCTTCGACCGCCTCTCCGCTTTACCTGAAATAAATTACATAAAAATGATAAAACGATCTTGAACTCCTGCAATTTATGGCTATCCTCGCATTGGAGTTGAGGGCACGGCGCATCCACGCTGGAGCTCAGCGATGCCCTTGAACTCGCAGAGATCGGTTCCCACATACCCCCCAGCCGTCGCTTGGCACAAGATGCTCTTGCGGCGGTTCAACATCGAACCCCCTCGTTGCCTGCCGCAGGAGGGGGTTCTTTTGTCTGTTCCCGTCGCGGGGGATCAAAACTCAATAAAACACGACCTCGATGTCCGGATCATCCGGCCCGCGCCCTCTATCCATTCAGCGCGATCAATCCTCATTCTTCGCGGTATCGGAAGAGCGAACGTCCCTCCGTAGTTGGGCGTTGCACAGAAAACGGACACAAACGACAGGAGTTTAGAGATGAACAACATCAAACACATCAGTCCCAGAGTGTGCAGCAAATCGACACTTGGACTAGCGCTTATCGCTAGCGGACTGCTGGCGGTACCAACCTATGGACAGTTCGTATTCAATGCGACGGTCAATGTCACTGCAGGACCGCAGCCCGGAGGTGCTGCCGTCGGTGACCTAGATGGTGATGGCGATATCGACCTCGCCACAGGAATTCGGTTTTCTGATCGAGTGGTGATACTGGTTAATGATGGTATCGGTGGATTCACAATAGCCCAGTACATTGATTACCCCCAGCACTCCGAGCCTGAAGATGTCTTAGCTGGAGACCTGGATGGCGATGGTGATCTGGATCTCGCCGTGATCTTGGGCGATCTCGCGCAGATTCGAGTGGCAATTAATGAGGGAAACCTCGTATTCACGCATGGATCAATCACGTCGATCGGCGGTGGCGGGCGCGACATGGATATGAAAGATATGGACGGCGACGGTGATCTAGATATTGCTGTTGCAAACCGTGGCTCCAACACGGCGACCGTATTAGAAAACAACGGCGATGCTACTTTCACTACCACTACCCTTCCTTCCGCAGGCGAACCTCGTTCGGCCACTTTCGGCGACTTTGACGGTGATCTCGATCTGGACCTTGCCGTCACCAACAACGATGCCTTCAACGTACGCCTGTTCCGCAACGATGCTGGTGTATTCACTCCATGGCATGTTCTCTCCACCGCACCCAACCAGGCTGAGGGTGTCACGGCTGCTGATCTCGACAACGACGGCGATATTGATATTGCCACTGGTGCGGAGGATGACAATACTGGCGTGAATAACGCAGTCATCTTTCTCAACGATGGCGGTGGCGCCAGTTTCACCGGGCCCCTTGCTTTCAACACAAGCGGTGTGGGGACATCCGGCGTCGTGGCCCGTGACCTGGACTGCGACGGACTGCTTGATCTGGCCCTATCCAATCAGGACTCCAACAACGTCTCGCTACTCAAGAACATGGGGTCCGGCAGTTTCGGTCCGGCGTCGCTCCTGTCCATTGGAATTAATCCCGAGGCGCTCTCATTCGCTGATTTCGATGGTGACGGGCTGACTGACCTCGTTACCGGAAATCGCGACTCGTCGAATATGTCGGTCATGATTACCCGAACTTGTACTCCTGGAGCTATAACGGCACCAGACGGCTTCATTGCTTTCCGCGGCTTCCTTGCGTCTGGGACGCTCGCCGACGTTCTGGAATCAGATGACAATGATCTGTGTTATGAACCAGGCATCGTACTCAATCCAACCGAAGCTCCGGTCACGCTGGATTTCTCCGGAACGTTGCCAAACGATTCTCCATCGACACTTGACGTGACGATCGAATCATCGGCGAACACCGTCGGTTTGGAAATCACATTCTCATTCTGGAACTTCAACACGAATATGTGGGATGTTGTCGGTACAGCAGGGCAATCGCTCAACACCGATACGGTCAGGACGTTCGCCGGCAATCCGGCGGATCATGTAGAGCCGGGTACTGGCGAAGTGATGACTCGATACGAAGTTCGTGTAGTGAGCTTCATATTCATATTCCCATGGACGGATTGCGTTGACCACGTCTTCTGGACGACCACATGACGAGCAACTCGAACAACCGATATCGAGGTTCCTCACCGGGCGCCAAATTGGCACTCGGTGACGGAGCCGTCGGCACCGCCGATCTATCGACGCTTCTGGCGAATTGGGGGCGAGTGATCGGATCTTGTGATGTACGTTATGAAGAAAAGCAGTCGTCTCTAACTCTCTTGGAGAAATCAAAATGTCATATATGGTGAGTCGTCGAACGACTGTCACACTCTGCGGATTGCTTCTCGCATCGATCAACTTGGGCAGCGCTACCGCGCAGACGCAAGGAACTGAACGCGTACGCTGGCGTTTCCAGATGGATTCGCAGTTTGGAGGCCGGTTTGTCACAGTGGCGCCTGACGGCACGGTATACGCTTCGGACTCGACGAAGCTCTATGCCCTGAGTCCGGATGGTGATCTGCTGTGGGCCGCATCGGGTGCGGGTGGTGGGCGACCAATCAGTGTCGGTGCAGACGGCACAATCTACACAGCCGGAAACCTGATAAAGGCGCTCAATCCCGACGGCACTTTGAAGTGGCATTTCCCCAATCCCTCGCCCGGCAACCCTCTGCTGGCGGGACCGAATGTCGGGCCCGATGGAAACATCTACGCGATCCATGACACCGTCGGCGGTGAGGGAAGTCTTGGAACCTTCTCCCTCAACTCCGACGGCAATCTACGTTGGACTGAAGAGCAGTTCTCCGGCTCATTCGGAGGCAGCAACTCGGCGATCGTCTTCGGCGAGGACCAGTTTTTCGCAGGCCTCATCAACAACGCCGGCTCACTACCCACTCTTAGGTCCTTCAGCTTCGACGGCGACCTCCTCTGGTACAGCGGATCGCAAGACCTGGACCTGCATACGGGGACCTTTCCGAAGCTGGACCCGTCGGGGCGCGTCATCGTCGGCTGGGGCCAAACGGCAATTCAGGCTATCACCCCGGATGGCGGCGTCGACTGGCTCTCATTCCACCCCGAAGGGATCAATCTCCCGCTGATGCCCGGCATCGACGCCAACGGCGTGATCTACACCGCCGGATGGCTGGGTCTCAGGCTGTGGGCGATCAATCCCGATGGCAGTACCCGATGGGCCATACCCAATTCTTCAGGCATTCTCGACACCCTCAATGTCCCCCCCGACGGCTCAATCATCCTGGCCGGCGGAATCGATACATTCGGCCAGCCCGGGTGGGTGCGTGCCTATGACACCGCCGATGGAGCATTCCTGTGGCAACTCGATCTGGACGCGGAAAGCGGGTTCGAGCAGTACGTCAGTTCGCAGCAACCGACGTTCACCTCCGACAGCCAGACTGCATATATCACCACAAGTTTCCTGGGCGCTGTGAACAACTACATCTACGCCATCGACCTTTCTCTCGACATAGA
>CBDUST010000361.1:0-3429 GCA_965369945.1 uncultured bacterium
GTTGGTGTAGAGGGCCAATCACTCAACGCCGATACGGTCAGGACGTTTGCCGGCACACCGGCGGATCACGTAGAGGCGGGTACTGGTGAAGTAAGGACTCGATACGAAGTTCGTCAAGTGGGCATTATATTCGTGTTCCCCTGGCTGGATTGTGTTGACCATGTCTTCTGGTCGACGACCTGATTAGGTTCTGTCCGACGAATAGTGGCACGGGCATCTTGCCCGTGCCAGTTATCATGGCGTGACATCCGCACGGGCAGGATGCCCGTGCCACCGGATCTTTGCAGTGGTGAAGTGAGGACTCGCTACGAAGTTCGCCAAGTGAGCTTCATATTCCTGTTCCCATGGCTGGATTGCATTGACCAAGTCTTCTGGACGACGACTGGTTAGAGGAAGAGGGATGCTGCGCGTCGCCCGCTAAACGGGTAACTTCGTTTCGATCCGTATCTATGTCCATCTGTGTTCATCTGTGGTTTCCTCAGTCCTCACGCTGAGATCAGCCACCAGATGAGAATGGCGTTGGCGGCGAGGGCGGTGAGGGTGGCGGCGATCCAGCGTGACCATGCTGAGCGACGCTGCGTGTCGGAACGCGGATCGCGCAAGATCGAGAGCGTGTCGGCCGCTTGGGCCAGCGGCGCTGATCGGCGGGCGTGATCCTGCACGATGGCTATGATGACGTTGGCTTCGAACGGCCGCACCCCGAGTTGTTGAGCATTCCGCAGAACGCGTTGACGCCGTTCCGGTGTGAGGGTCGTGCCTTGCAGTTGTGAATAAGCGCGAGCCGCCAAGACCCACCGAGGATCAGTCGGGTCAAGGCTGAGGTTGCGCCCGGCAACGCGGTTCTCTTCGGCGATGGCACGTTCGGCGCGCCATGTACGAACGGCGCTGGGGTCGTCCGACCCGACCAAACGCAGGCGATGCTGTGATTCGCTGAGATCCATGATTTTGGTTCGATCCGTCAGTGGCCGCTACGAAACGACCAAGCAACGCCTCAACTTTACTCCAGAGAAGCGCCCCAACGAACCGGATAACTCAAAACGGACGTACATTGCTGCGTGCGTAGACTCGGGGCAAGCAGTGCTTGAGTGGCGAGGCTTCGATGTCCACCGAAGACAGGTCGTGGCAGGGCGATTAGGGTGGTGAGACGGTCTTGCGCAGTTGGCCATCTGCGTCCCACACGCTGACCAGGCCATCGTCGTTCTCAGCGACACCAGCCTCGATGATCTGTTTGCCTCGGCGGTTTCGCAGCGTGAGCGCTCCGCCGGCGGTGTCGGGCGAGGCGCCGGCAACGACGACGGCGTTGCCTTGAGCGTTCATCAGGTTCAATAGGCCGCCGGCCGGGCTGGTCCCTACCAGGAACAGCTTGGTGCCGCTGCTATCCATCATGGCCATGACCGCTCCGGCATCCTTGATTGCATCCACGGTGAAGACCGCTCCGCCGATTTCGTTGGCCAGATCGAGCCGACCGCCGCCGTCTGCCTCGGTTGTGACGGCGAAGACGCCTACGCCCTCTTGATTGCGCACGGTCAGGAATCCTCCGCCGTGATCGATCGAAGCACCAGTGGTGAGCACCGGTTCCGCGGCGCTGCCGTACAGTCGCACGATGTTGCCGTCGGCGGATGGACCGGCGGCGAAGCGACGTCGCCCCGTCGGATCGTTCGCCTCCAACAGCCCCGAGCCCTGCTGCGTCGCTAATTGCCTTACGACAACCTGCCCGGTCTGATTGGCCAGTGCCATCAACCCACCCGTTTCGATCGCTTGCGCTTGGAACACGTCAACACCGGCCGTATTGGCCACGACTACCGCTCCACCGTGTTCCTGGCTGGAAGCGGTCAGGACGGGCACCTGGTGGGCGGCATTGAACAGCTCGATCTGCCCACCGTGTTCGTTTGACCTGGCTCGATACGTGCTCTGGCCTGCGGCATTCCACATCGCCGTTTCGCCCCCGTCAGCGGTTGCGAAGGACGCGACGACGTTCTTGCCTTGGTTATTCCAGATCGCCAGATCGCCGCCATGCTCGTTGGACCAGATTCGCACCACGTTTTGGCCCGTGGCTCCCCAAATATCGAGCTGTCCACCCGCTTCGCCGGCACTAGCCGCCAGAAGCACACGCCCATCGTCGCCGACAACCTCGAATCGTTGAGCTTGGATGACTTGCGGCGCTTGGTGATTCCGCGTCATCGCCACTGTAGTGATGCTCATCAGCACGACCGCGCAACCGCCAACCAGCCGCCGGGACCGAGCCGCCGCCCGGTCAGTTGCAGCGAGTTGCTTCTCCAGCGTGGTGATCCGTTGTTCCAGCGCACGTTCAGCGATCGTCATGACATCTCCTCACAAAATGAGCTCACACGAGCCGGTTGGCTGATCATCACAGAGCCGGCCTGCCCACGCAAGAGCAGCCTCAGCCAGAGCCGAACGACAGACTCGCCGGGTATGTTGCCGATACAGTGGGGCGGCTCCCATGGAAACGTTCGCTCATCGACGACTCAAAGACCTTGCCGTGGCCTTTTTGCGCGATCGCGGCTGCCTGGCGGTGGCTACGGAGGTGCGGTGCCCAATCAGCCGGTATCGAGTCGACGTGGCTGGGTATCAAGACTCAACTCGTGATTGGCAAAGCGGTCGCAAGCGGCGACGGCGCTGCCCGCCCACGTCCATCGTCATCGAGTGCAAGCAGTCGCGCGGCGATTTCTTCCGCGATTGTGAGCAGACCGAGGCTCTGCTGGCTCGCCGGGCGGATTTGCAACTGATTCGTCAATCGATCGAGGAGCATCGTGTCAAGCTCGAGGAGCCGCATCTTCGACGCTCCGGCTCGGCGCTATTTGCCGAGTTAGAGGAATGGGACTTCGCCGCCAGCCGATTGCCTAGTTATCGCAACGTCCTGGATAAACTGCGACGTGTCGATGAGAAGCTGCACGGCCATACGAAGTTCTACCTCACCGCACGGTATCAATTGGCGGATCGCCTGTACCTCGCCACGCCGCGCGGGATGATTCGGCATTGTGAGATTCCGCCGGGATGGGGATTGCTGGAGTGCCCGATCGCCTGGCTTGAGCAGAGCTCATCGTGTGATCGGCACGACGAACCTCCGGTATTGAAACCGATCGTCGATGCCCCGCAGCTTCGTAGCTCCGATGAGCACCGAGTTCGTCTGCTGCGCAACATTGCCGTCTCCGCCAGCATCGTCGCGTTGGGAATGCGGCGCCAGCCGATTCGCAACCCCGATGATCGCGCACGGGCCGAGGTTATTGTCAACTCCGACGAGACTGCGTCATCAAGCTCACGATAATGTTCACAATCAACGCACACACAAACGCCAGCGGTAGGTTGTAGATATCCACGCCAGCTAGCGTTTGTTGCAACCATTCGATCACACTCGGGAAGGTGCTTTCGTCCGACGACACGCCTGTGCCGAATGCCGTCGAGCCGCCG
>CBDUST010000362.1:0-3411 GCA_965369945.1 uncultured bacterium
ATTTCAATTGCTCAGATCGCCGACCGAGCCGCCGGAGCCGCCCAGTGGATCGCCGGAATCTGTACAGACGTTCAGGGCGGCGCCGAACTTTCTGAAGTATCAGATCATCACGTGGGGACTGGGATTCGCGGTTGGCCTGATCTTTGAGATTGCGTTTGTTGTCAAGGAACATACGGATCAAGAGGGCACATGGCAGGCATTCGCCTTGGGTTATGGTATTTTTGGAATCACCCTTCTTGTCACGATTGTGAAGTACTTTCTGATTCGCTTGGACTACGACATGCGGTACTACATCGTCACGGACCGGAGCCTGCGTATCCGCGAAGGCGTACTCCTTATCCACGAGGCCACCTTCACGTACGCCAACGTCCAGAATCTGAAGATTCACCAAGGTCCGGTCGAGCGGCTGCTGGGGATTTCCAATCTCGTTGTGGAGACAGCGGGTGGCGCGGGCGGCAAGACTGAGAGCAGCCGTGGTCCGGGCGCCTTCCCACACTTCCACGGGCATCAAGGTGTATTCCGCGGCATCAAGAACCCAGCTGAGGTGCGCGATCAGATCCTCGGCCTGCTCAAGCAATACCGCGATGCCGGGTTGGGCGATCCCGAAGAGCACCGCCGGGTAATGGCTGTGGATCTATCACCCCAGGGATTCTCGCCGATGGCAATCGCTCGGTTGCGTGAAATCCGCGACGAGCTGCGGGAGATGAGAGGAACTACTGCGGACTAAAGCCGCACACCGATCAAAGATACGGTCGTTCGGTTGGGTGTGCCCACTCATCGGCTTGAAATGGTAAACTGACAACGCGATGCGACTCAAACCTTCAACAAGAACACGAAGACTCATGGCGGGTTTGCTGCTGGGAGGCCTGTTCGTGGGATGCCAAGACATCCGCTTCGATCCCGCTCGGGCCACGCCGTCGTATCCGCATCACCTTCATCAGGCGAACTCGGTCAACATTCAGGTCTTTCGCGAGGACACGTCCATTGAACTGGTGAATGCAACGACACATGCCTACACCGACTTTAGCTTGTGGATCAATCAACGGTATACGAGTCGGATCAAGTCGCTCCCTGCCGGCGCGACGGTGCGTGTATCGCTGTGGGACTTTTACGACGAGCGCGGCGAATCGCTCAACGCGGGCGGGTTATTCCGATCCGACGAACCAACGCCCGTGCGGTTGGTGGAGATTCAGACGGGGGATGAGCAGCCGTTGGTGGGATTGATCACGATTCGCGCTGAAGTAGTCGACTAGGTTTTGTCTGATGGATCAAGAGAGTTTACTTCATTCTTGGTGGGACGGGCTTCCAGCCCGTCGTTTCTACTCATAAAGACGGGCAAGATGCCCGGCCCACTATTCGTCAGACAGAACCTGGTTGCGCTCATACCGTCGGAAGCTAAACGCATAGGCATGTCGATCGTCAGCTTCGTGGCGTTCGTCTTCAACGAGTGTCCATTCGTTGAAATCCAACGGTGGGAAATAGGTATCACCGTCGATCGAAGCGTGAACCAATGTGAGGTAGATTCGATCAGCTCGCGGGAACGCTAGTTCATAGACCGCCTGTCCGCCGAGAACAAAAACCTCCTGCTGCCCCGCCCCGTGTTCGAGCGCCTCATCGAAGCTATGTGCAACAACAACGCCTTCGCATTGATAATCACTGTTTCGTGTGATGACGATCGATCGACGGTTGGGTAACGGTTTGCCGACGGACTCGAAGGTCTTGCGCCCCATGATAACGGTGTGGCCGGTAGTGATGGATTTGAAACGGGCAAGGTCGGCAGGCAGATGCCAGGGCAACGCGCCGTTGCGCCCGATGACCCGGTTCTCCGACATCGCAGCGATGAGCGAGATATTCATACCGCGACCGGCGCTGAAATGTGAGGATGCGGATCGTAATTACGTAGCTCAAAATCTTCGAATTCAAACTCGAAGATGGACTTCACCCGCGGACTTATCCGCAGGGTGGGTAATGCGCGCGGCTGGCGCGTGAGTTGTTCTTTTGCTTGCGCCAGATGATTGGAATAAAGGTGCGCATCGCCGAAGGTGTGGATGAAGTCGCCGATATCAAGGTTGGTCACCTGCGCAATCATCATCGTAAGCAGCGCATACGAAGCGATGTTGAAAGGTACTCCAAGGAAAAGGTCAGCCGATCGCTGGTAGAGTTGGCAACTGAGTTTGCCATCGGCAACATAGAACTGAAAAAGTACGTGGCAAGGTTGCAGCGCCATCGCCTCAAGCTCTGCGACGTTCCACGCGCTCACGATGAGGCGTCGTGAATCGGGATTCACGTTGATCTGGTCGATCACTTGCGAAATCTGATCGACGTGTTTCCCATCGGGAGCAGGCCAGGATCGCCACTGCCGGCCGTAGATCGGTCCGAGATCACCGCTATCGTCCGCCCATTCGTCCCAGATTTTGACGCCGTGCTCGTTGAGATAGTCGATGTTGGTATCACCGCGCAGGAACCACAATAGCTCGTGAATAATCGATCGCAGGTGCAGCTTCTTGGTTGTGATCAAGGGGAAGCCTTGACTCAGATCGAAGCGCATTTGATAGCCGAAGATACTGCGCGTACCGGTTCCGGTTCGGTCGTTCTTCTGGACGCCGTGGTCGAGCGTATACTGCAATAGGTCGAGATAAGTGCGCATCGTGTCGACTCTAGGAGACCGTTGGACTGCTTATTGTAGTGGAATCGAAGCAGTAGGGAATCATCGCACGGTTTGCGCTAAGGAAGCTGAGTCCATCACATTTTGAACATGGCGACGAGCATTACTACGCCGATCGCCGTGCCGATGACGCCTAGGATAATCGCGATCCAAGCATGGACGCTTCCTTTACGCTTCGGATGACGCGAGACTTGAATGAGGCCTCGGATTCCGAGGAAGATGGCGATCGGGCCAAGGACGAGTCCGATGAACGGAATGCACGAGCAGATGCTCAGGTAATACCCGACTAATGCAGCTGGGTTCTTATAGGGAATAAGGGCTGGTCCCTCTTGCTCGATCGGATCAACGACGCCGGTGGAGCGTGTGGGCGGCGCGAGGATGTGCACTCGCAATCGCGGTTCATCAACCGCTGGATACGGCTCGCGCCCATCCTCTGGAACGATCGTCGCATCGGGCGGTATACGACCTTCCTGCGCCCAACGCTCAAGTTGGGCCATGTCAGCCGGTCCGTACTCCTGCCCGCCCGTAACACGAACTGTGTATTTCGTTTCATCCGCCACGGCAAGACACCTCGCTATTGTGGGACGGGCTGGGGAACCGCGCTGAGCAGCGTTCGCGTGTATTCGTGCTGCGGATTGTAGATGATCTCATTACGGCTGCCTTGCTCGACGATTCGGCCGTTGAACATCACCGCGATGCGATCGCAGACATGGTGAATCACCGCCATGTCGTGGCTAATGAACAAG
>CBDUST010000363.1:0-3396 GCA_965369945.1 uncultured bacterium
TTTGGGAACAAGGCATCGTGGCATCGTGGCATCGTGGCATCAAGGGGGGAGAAAGACGGCGCCGTCGCCGTTTGCTAAAAACTTGGGGGCGATAGCTCAACCGGCAGAGCCTTCGGCTTGCAACCGGAAGATGACGGGTTCGACTCCCTCTCGCTCCACTGTGACCGTGGTGTAACGCAAACACAGGAGGTTGTGATCCTCCCGATGCGGGTTGAACTCCCGTCGGTCACCTTGTTTCCGCTGGCAGGCTGTAGCTCAGTTTGGCGGAGCGCCGCACCCGGGATGCGGAGGCCGTTGGTTCGAATCCAACCAGCCTGACTTCTCGTTATGCGCCGGTAGTTCAGCGGCCAGAACGTCTGCCTTCCAAGCAGATTGTCGCGAGTTCGAATCTCGCCCGGCGCTTTGGGATAACGACTCCGGCTCGATAGCTCAACCGGCAGAGCAGCCGACTTTTAATCGGCGTAGTGCAGGTTCGAGTCCTGCTCGAGCCACTTCACGTTAGTCGGCCGTGGTAGCTCAACCGGCAAGAGCGATCGGGTTGTACCCGAAGGATGCAGGTTCGAAGCCTGTCCGCGGCTTTGGGTGTTCGGCCATGTGCGCCGTAGCTCAGTTGGCAGAGCGGCTGCCTGTTAAGCAGATGGTTGCAGGTTCGACTCCTGCCGGCGCAGTTTACATGCCTATGCCGGTCTAGCTCAATTGGCGAGAGCGCCGGATTCCAAATCCGGTCGATGGGGGTTCGAATCCTCCGGCCGGTGTTCTGCTCGTGAGCACTTCTCTCTGTGCTCATCTGTGTTCATCTGTGGTTTCTCCATCCGCGTCGGCTGGGCATTGGCGAGCCCCGGAGGTTGTAGTCCTCTCGCCCTTTGAGGCTGTGGCGGTTCAACTCCGTCCCGACGCATTCTCATTTGGGAATCAACCGCCATCGTCCGCCGGCGCGCGTCGTCTTCGGTAATCGAATCTTCGACGCGTGTTCCGTCATGACGGGTTCTACCGGTTTCGGTTGGTTCACACGAGTAGCTCAAATTGGTAGGAGCAACAGGTCAATAACCTGTGAGTTGCCGGTTCAAATCCGGCCTGGAGACCACCAGTGGTCGAGCGCAAGCTTGGGGTTCGAATCCCCCCGAAGCTCCCGGGCAGTGAGCACCAGGATTATGACCTGGAAATGTAGTGGGTTGGGGCGGCGATCCGTCGTGTCGCCAGTCGAGTTGTTTGTGAATCTGCATCAGCTTGTGTGTTGTAGTGAAGCAACAACGCGACACCAACGAAACGACTTCGCAATCGAGTGGATACCGACGCAACACGTTGTGGCGGTTGACATGCTGCACGTCGCACGAGAGCTGGGACTCTCGTCGGCGTCCGGCGTCTCGACGCAGCGCAGCCACTGATGCGACTCAAGCTCGATTCCGTCGTTTTCGTTGGGGCGATGCGACGCGATCAACGCTCCGGCCCATCCGACAATTTCCAGAGCGGCCGATTAACAAAACTCTTAGGAGCAGGTCACTTACAGATCGATCGGGCATCTTGCCGGTATGCCTACTCTCGCCGTCGAATCGAGTCTAGAGACACCTTCGCTAAGTCCTGAAGGTCTACATTCTGGCTCTCCAATATTGCTTCCAAATACGGAATTGCTGCTTCGGCGTTGGGCCCTATCTGGCCTAGTGCATAGACAGCCCACTGTCGCATATCCATGCGGTCATCGTCAAGTGTCTCAATCAGAGCCGGCACCGCAGCGGCGGCGTCAGTGCCGAGGCTGGCAAGTATCTGTGTCGCAATTAGCCTCACGGTTCCATCTCCGTCAAACAGCGCACTAGCAATAGCCGTTATTACACCTTCCGTATCGGGCTCGAGTTCAGCGAGAGCTAGCAAAGCTGAGATTCTGAGGCTTCGGTTTGGGTTCCTTACAGCCTCCACAACAATAGATAAAGCAAGTTGCGAGTCGGCACTAATCTTGCCTAGTGCGATAGCACTGTAAATGCGAACCACTTCTGATTCGTCCGGAAGGCGTCTCGTAAGCGCAGAGAGCGCACCCGGGGACGACTTACTACTGCCATGATTTTCGATTGCCACAACAGCCACTGTCCTCACCTCCTCATCGGGATCCTCCAGCAGTTCGATGAGTACATGGAGGACTGATCGATCATCCGCCCCTACGACTCCGATAGCCGTAGTAGCGGCCCTGCGCAGCACTGCGTCGTCATCTTGAGTTATCTGCAAGAGTGCTGGCAAAGCTTGCGGTCCTGCCGGTCCATTAAGGCTAATAGTTTCAAGCGCGATAAAAGTGCGGCGGGAGCGCTCGCTATCACTCTTCATTATTGCCAAGCATCGGCGCGTGAGCCAGTGCTTCTGCCAATCCCAGAGCTCGTTCCCGGCGGCACGAGTCCCCAATTCAAATGAAAGTGATCCGTCTGGATCGACGAACGGAAATCCAGCGACCAAGATCGATGTTGGAATGACCCCGGGCCAGCCGATGAAGCTACGCCTCACACGCGGCGTTACTAACGTGCCGTACGCAGTCGCCAGCAGCAAGAATGCTAGCAACGCCGCGCGCCATCGCCGGCGCGTTGCGAACAGTCTCTTCTCCCGTGTAGCAACGTACCCACATTCGCTGCACGTTCGCCCCGGGGATCCGCGCATTTCGTACCAACATTTTGGACATCGCCTTCGGCCGCGCGATCGATCCCAGAGCAATGACCAACCGAGCATCCCCAATCCCGCGCCAGCGAGTAGGAGGCCAACTGATAAGAAGACCCAATCACTCCACGGTTGCATCTCTCTATTGTAGCCCTGTCGCTTCTGCCACTTGGCGTGCCGGCACGATTACGACAAGGAGAGATCCTCACGCCTTTGTATGCTTCCGCAGTTCAATCATTCACCCCGCTGTCTCGATCGCGAACGCATCCACGATCAGTTGCTTCACCGGTCCATCGACGTTGCGGGGATCTTTGATCTTGACGTGACGCATTCCTTTGCCGATGCCTTCCAGTCTGCTGTGCGGATCATCAATCACCGCCGCCAACGCCTCCGCCAGTCGCTGACCAACACCGGGAATCGTCATCAACAGCGCGACATTGTCTTCCCGGTTCGCCTGCTCCGCTAACCGTTTTTCCACACGCTCAATCGACGCTTCGAGGCTGCGCAGCTGCTCAAGTTCTTCACCAAGCGTGAATCGCCACATCGAACCGTCATCCGTCGACGCCAACGCATCTAATGCCGCTAGACTCTTTTTCGTCCACCCACTCCGGCCCGAGGCCAGCCAACGAGCTTCTCGCGTCAGCAGTGCGCGGATCGAGTTCTTCACAGCCGTGCGTCTGGCCACCAGCGTCTGGCGGTAGCGAATCAATGATCGCCATGCTCGCCGCTGCGGGCTGGGCATGTGGACCGTCGGCAGTTGATTCA
>CBDUST010000364.1:0-3329 GCA_965369945.1 uncultured bacterium
GAGGTCACGCCCAACTCACCGTTGGGTATGGCGCTGCTGAAAGCTGAAGTTGGAAGCACGATCCGCGCCGATCTTCCGCGCGGCGAGAAACGCTTCGAAATCCTCGAGATCCAGTGAGCGGTTGCAGGGGCGATCGCTCGCGCTGTAGTCAATCATCCCCCCGCCGGTTTGTGAGGCTTAAACGTCATCGTTTCGATCACATCGACGCGCCGCACACGGTCGCGTCTGTCCACATCAGGTACGTGAAGCAAGACGCTGCCTTGGTACTCCAGATTGTGCTCAGCCTCAAATTTCCGAATCCATTGGCGGCGAAGTTTCGCGCTGTACGATGCGTTGGCTCGGTAATTCGCTACACGAACGGTTGCCGCCTCCGATGCGTTGATCGGGTTCGCCTCTCGATCCGGCGCATAGATGTAGAAGTTACACAGGTAATTTGCCAGTAAACTATATTTTCCATCGGTGTTGGGCGTGAAGCTGACACCGAGATCTTCGCGAAGGCAGAGATTCTGCTCGCCTGCGAGCTGGCCGGCCCCCCAAAAGAGTCGCGAGAAGTCGCGAACGATGATGTCGGTCCTCGTCTTGGCGGGGTGCAGGACCTCGCGAACCATGGTCGAAGTCCCAATCAACGCCAGTGCAGTCAGGAAGTATGCCGGTACCTTTTCGCGAGCACCGGGGCCAAGACGGCCGACGAGTGCTGAAGAACCGATCCCCGCCATGATGCAGAACATCGGCGCGAGATAGAGTTGGCATCGACTCGGCGCACCGAACGGATAACGCTTCATCGCCGCTGCGACGAAGGCAAGAACGATCGGCACCAGCAGAAGCGCCAGGAACTCGAAGCGTCGGGTTCGGAGAAGCGTCACGATTCCCGCCGTCACGAGGATGAAGGTGAAAATACTTCCCGCGTCTTTTCCACCGACGGGATATGGCATCATTTCGCCCGTCAGTGTGGCGAACAACCATGGCGCCAACTTCGCCGGCGTCTGGAACGGAGGGAACGCAACGTCCCAGTAGTCCTGCATGAACAACTGCTCAGCGTTGCTTTGTTGCGACAAATGAAGCCAGTACACCGTTACAAGACCCACACAAAGCGCAGCGCCCAGGATCGCCGCACTCAGCAGCGGCGTCTTCGAGCGCTGCGCAGGCGCTGCCACCGCCATGGAAACGCACACTCCGCCTCCGATGATCACCGATGGAAACGAAAGACCGAAGGCAATGAGTGACAAACCACATAACGCCAAAAGCATGCGCCATTGCAACGGCCGATCCGGTCGGTCCCTCCACCGTACAAACAGACCGATCAACCCTAACGCTACCAATACATCCACAGCGTAAGGTTTCGCCTCAGCTGAGTATCGAATGAGCCAGTACGAAACTGAAAAGATGGCGACTGCAAAGACAAACGCGCGACGATCCAGGACGTGTCGGGCAAGACGTCGAAACAACACGAACGACGCGACCATACACACAAACGGAATGAATCGAAGCGTCCATTCCGTGAAACCTGCAATTCGAATGACGAGCATCTGAGCTAACAGAAACAGCGGCGGCGCAACCTGATGATATTCCAACGGCTGAAGAATCCCAGCAAAATCACGACGCGCGAAGTTGATCGCGAGGAACGACTCATCGTGCCACAATGGGAAGCGAAGGCCAAACCGAACCGTGCAAGCTGCGATCCCCAATATCACAAACAGCCAGGTGATTCGATCAGCCCGGCTTTGGGTAATTCCGCCGGCATCGTCACCGGCAAGAGGATCTTGTAGCCAAATTGACTGCATGGAATGATTCTTGTTTTTCGTGTGCAGGCGATGCGTGAAGGAATCGGGCTCGCTGAAGTACCAATGTCAGTTGTAGGGTTTGTTGACCACTGCATACTCCAGCGACACCGTACCGGTCTTCTCGTATATCTTGTGTTCGATCAACTTCAGCTTTGCCGGCTCGTTCACCAGCGGCAACAGAGGCGTGCCTCCACCGAGAAGTACCGGCATGATTGATACCTCGACGGTATCGACAAGTCCAAGTTCCAGGAGGCTGTGGAACAACGAACCTCCGCCGAAGAGCCAGATATCTTTGCCCGGCTTGGCCTTGAGTTCGACCAGCGTCTCAGCGGGGTTGTTGGAGACGGTTGCGTCCGGGCAATCGTCTTGTTGTAACGTGCCAGAGAACACATAGGTTTGCATCCCGAGTTTCAAACCGCCTTGTTGTCGCGTTGTCTGGTAAGTTTTGCAGCCCATGACGGCGGTATCAAAGACCTCGGCATGCGCAGCAAAGTCGATATCCGGATCCATGAGAATCCAGTCGACCCGGCCATCTGCATCCGTGATGTATCCATCGAGGCTTATTGCAACTGAATAGCGAACTCGTTTCATGAATTGCTCCTCATGTCGTTTTCCGCCAGGATAGCTTGCACCCGTCCTATCTGCAGCAGGGACTGATCCGGACACACGGTGAGCGCGCTCGACTCATCTGCTGCGAAGCCATGCGAGGCCGCCCGCTGCGAAGGAGTAGAGGTATGTGCTGAAGAAGGCCGCCGCGACGAAGGGCGCTGTTACGGGAACGGCCCAGGCGAGAACCAGTGCAACGTTGACCATCGCCATCGTCGCAACTGACTTGGCCTTGGTGCGCACCAGATGAGGCATCGCAAACGGAACAAGCATTGACACCGAGTTCACAAGGAACGCTGCGATCAAGTACGCCGTGATATCGAATCCGTAGAGTCCCCCCAAAATTGACAGTAGCAGCAGGTGGCGCATCAGTTCGTTGGTTGGCGTCCCAGTTCCGGTAGCAGGTGAGGGAGCCAGCCGTTGGACAACGCGGACGAGAATCGCCACGGCCGCGAGCAGGCTGAACGCCAAAACGATTCCGCCGTAATGAGCGCCAACGACCATTGCAATGAGGATGTGCGCCACAGCGTCGCACACGTTGTCCAATCCGGCGCCGAATTCACTTTTCAGCCGTAGCTTCGTAGCCAGGATTCCGTCCAGGTCGTCCATGATGTTGTTCAATACGATCATCGCGCCCAGGTATGCGAATCCGTCTTCCAACAGGAGAACGGACAGCGGCAGCACGCCGAGTATCGAAACGATGTTCGGGAGATTGCGGTAGATCCCGTTGAGCCGCGTACTCACTGTCCCCGGAATTGCCCTCTTCCCAGAATCCGGGGGCTGTGCGGTCACGTCGTGCTCCGGCTCCCCTTAGCGGGACACCGTGGATGGAGCACAAAGAAGTGGTTTGTCAAGAACGGAAAGTCCCGCCCGAACCGGGCCGACAGCCAGGGGATCACTCTCGTGTTCCATGGGTAGCCGATTCGGAATCCCCAATAGGCG
>CBDUST010000365.1:0-3325 GCA_965369945.1 uncultured bacterium
CCTATCCCTCTCCCCCTGGGAGAGGCTAGGTGAGGGTCTTGAAGGTTAAAGAAAAGAACCCTCACCCCAACCCTCTCCCAAAGGGAGAGGGGGGTAAGAGACCGCTTCAAACAGCCAAATCTCCTTCTAGCGATGCCCCCAGGAATCCATAACGGCCTTGGCCCAGTGGCTGCGCGCAGTTTGCGTGCGACCAAACCACGAACGAGATTTCTTTGGAGTTGTTCGAAAATGCAAGCTGAATCAGATCATCTGTCCGCGATCGAGCCCTTTATCGAAGACGGTTGGATCACGGAAGTTCTTTATGAGGTGAAAAGCGGCAAGGAAGCGACGGTGTTTTGCTGCGCGGGTGGTCCGCGCTCAGACTTCCCGCTCATTGCCGCCAAGGTGTATCGGCCGATCGAATCGCGGCAGTTCCGCAACGATTCGATGTACATCGGCGGGCGTCTTCATATGGTCCGTGAAGGCCGAGCGAAACGCGCGGTACAGAACAAGTCCACCTTTGGTAAAAAAGTGCAGTACGGCACATGGATGTATGAGGAATGGGATGTGATGAAGGTGCTGTATGAAGCGGGCGCGGATGTCCCACAGCCGTTAGCGATCGGTGAGCGCGCGATCCTTATGCAGTTTCTAGGTAATGAATCCGGCGCTGCGCCGATGTTGTACGAGACCGCTCCCGATCGTGTGACGACTGCGCGCATCATTGATGATGTTCTGTGGAACGTCGAGTTGATGCTCGATTGCGACTGTGTACATGGCGACCTCTCGCCGTACAACGTGATGTTTCATGAGGATCGCGCGATCATTATTGATTTCCCCCAAGCGATCGACCCCCGTCTCAACCAACACGGCTATACACTCCTGTCGCGCGACATCGACAACATCTGCAACTGGGCCCACAAACACGGTGTCGATCGCCCGGCAGGCAGGATTACCACCCGACTGTGGCGACGATTCACACACGGGGAATTGGGGTGAGGCGCGTAGGGCAGGCCTTGGGCCTGCCGGGGTCGGTGTTGTCAGCCTTCGAAGGACATATAATGACCTTATGACGAAAGATTTCACACTGTGGGCTCCCTCACTCACGACTTTCAAAAAGTGGCTGGAGGCAGAAGACAAGAAAGCGGCGAAGAATTGGTCGCGTCGCCTCCGGTCGTCGCAATCCGATCAAGCCGAAGGTGCGATCGCAGAGGCCGTGATCTGGGACTACATCAGTAGCCGCTGCGATACCGTCCAGTTGGCGGAGGTTCCGGGCGTAGGTGGGATCGACTTCGAGTTCGGTGTCGCCAGTAAGCAGTTTCGCGTTGAAGTCACAAACATATCAACTAGAGCTGCAACTGTTGCGAGCGGCATGCCCGACGGCGAGCATTTCAAGGGTAACTATGCCCTTCTCACCAAGAACATCCGGCAGAAGGTTCGCAACAAACTGGCGCAAGCGCGCGCTCAATCGGACCAACCCGTGCTTGTTGCGGTTACGACACTTCATCAAAATGCTAGCCACGCCTGCGTTGGGCGTCTTCCGGTCGAATTTGCAATGAGTTCGCCTCCGAAGATCACGAGCAACTGGAATCCGCAAACCGGTGAGAGCGAGGGTGATCTGTACCAATCGACTGATCTCAGTCAATCCGTCTTCCTTTCGCCAAACCCGGTGCTGGGGCCACAAGGTGAGCCAGTAGCTCATGCAAAATATCAACCGATTTCAGGCTTTCTCCTTGGGGGCTTGGGTTTGGATGCAACTGCTGTCCGCGTCTTCGGAGCGCTAAACCCCGAGGCGACTCGTCCCTTCGATCCAAGTCTAGTTCCTGATGTCCCGTTTTGTTTGTTCGAGGAGTGGCCGGTGACAACTTGTATCAACTTTACTTGGACGATTACAGAGGAGGAGGAAAGGGAAAAGTCACAACAAGCCAGTGAGAAACGACTACGCGCAGCCGGAATGGGCGACTTGATCGATGAGATAAAACGGGAAGCACGCGCGTCCGAAAAGTAGAACGAACGGCAGGGCCTGCTCTACGAGTTGCGTTCACCCCTCCGCCACATGATAAGGCTCCACCGACGGAGCGGTTACGTTGCTCGCCGGTGAGGCGGAGACGGCGTGCAGCTCCTGCACAATCTTCACTCGGCGGCGTAATACCCCGACCAAGCTGATAGCACGTGCCCGAGAAATTCCGCATCTTTCGGGTTCGACACCAGATGATCAGCATTCCCCAGCGACACGAATGATTTGGGGTGTCGTGCAGCCTTGTAAATCTTCTCCGCGTTCTCGATCCCCACGATGGCGTCAGCGGGCGAGTGGAAGATGATCAACGGCTTGCCCATTCGAGCGGTTTCACTGGCAAGATCATGCGCCTCGAGGTCCGCAATGAACTGACGACCGATACGAAACGGCCGTCCGCCGATCGAGATTTCAGCAGCATCGTGCTCGTCGAAGTCAGCCCCGGTGAGCAGATGCTTCACGTGTACCGGCTCGCTGGGCGCACCGATGACCGCCACGCATCGTGCGCTTTCGATGGCCGTGGCTGTGGCAAGAACTGCGGTTCCCCCAAGACTGTGACCGATCAGGATTCGCGGGGCTTGATACTCGTGGGCCAGAAACGTGGCGGCCGCGACAAGATCGTCGAGATTGGTCGTGAACGTCGTCTGCGCGAACTCGCCTTCACTTTGTCCAAGGCCCGTGAAGTCGAACCGCAGCAGGGCGAGTCCCTCCGCGGTGAGCTGCTTTGAGATGTTTCGGATCACGCCGAGCGACTTCCCGCAGGTGAAGCAATGCGCAAAGAGCGCGAAGGCTTTCGGCTCACCGTCGGGCAGTTCCACAACGCCCGACAAGCGATGACCGGCGGCTCCAGTGAACTCTACTTTTTCTGTGCTCATCGACATCTCCCAAGCATGGCCTCCGCTTGCGTGCTAACAAAGCAGTCGCGGACTACGTGGATTCATCCCGCCAGAGTGACACTGCCTGATAGTGATACACGAACGTCTCCTTGAGGAGGTGCGCTTCTTCCGGGAGAACGACGGCGGTTTGCCAATTCTCGCCGGCGAACTTCTTGATTGATTCCATATTGCGCCAGTGCATGAGCATTGAAAACTCGTTGGGCGAACTTTCGTGCGGCAAGCCGATCGAGGCGGGAATCAGGCCGTCTTGCGAACGAACCAACGGCAGGATCGTTTCTTGAAGCAGCGTCTTGAACGCATCGGCTTGGCCATCATGCACGATCGCACGGAAGAATCGGATGATCATAAGAAAGAACCTCCATTCAACACAGCTTGGATAAGAACATATCCCGAGTCAAATCGTGTGGGTGCCACTGACAGCGAGTCCCGCGCTTTGGCG
>CBDUST010000366.1:0-3318 GCA_965369945.1 uncultured bacterium
GCCTGCCTCTTGTTCACAACGCCGACCCCGGCAGGCCCAAGGCCTGCCCTACAGCCAACTGGGCACATCTTCGCGCCGATCGGACGTTTAGCGGGTGACGCGCAGCGTCCCGGCACTACACCTACTGTCGGTCTCGATCTCGGTCGCGCTCATGCAACTGGCCCTGTAATCGCTCTATCGCTTCGGCCAGCCGTTTCACGTGACCTTCCAGCCGCTCGATCCGCTCCACCGCCGCTTGATAACGATCGGGTTGCTCGCGCCTTTCTCGCGCCGCCGGCCGGTCACGTTCCTCGCGCCTTTCGCGTGCCTCCCGTCGCGGGCGATCTTGGGCTCCTTGAGCGCGCTCGTTTCGTTCACGATGCACTCTTGCGCGCATCTGCTCAGCTAACTCACCAACCGCTCGAGCCCTGTCTTCGTGACCAAATTCGCCCCACAATCGTGATGCTAAGCCCAGGATTTCCGCCTGCTGTCCTCGATTTGGCGCCGTCTCGCGGATGTGTTGGGCCTCGTCATCACGGCGTCCTTCAAGCGCTAGTTCTCGTGCATGTATGGCATGTTGGAGCAGATCAGCGGCATCTTTGCGCTCACCTTCGCGCAAGGCCGGCATCGCCATCCTCAGAATCACCAGTTGACGTATCGCGACCTCGCGCTCATTTTCCTCACGATGCGCACGTTCACGCTCTCGATGCGGACGATCACGTCGCTCCTCAAGTTCCCGCCTCACATCGTGCGCTATGCGCTCAAGCGCCTCCAACTCTTCGTGCCGACCGAGTTCTCGCAGCGCCCCCATGCCGTGCTCAAGTCCTTCAAGGACGTTGTGTAAATGCTCGGACTCGTCCGATCGAGCTCGCTGATGTCGCTCCAACTGTTGTTCTACTCCCGCCGATAACTGTTTCTCTGGTTCAGTCAGTTTATGTGCCATAACCACACGACCGGCTTCCTGCAGCTCTTCCGCTTCGCGCATCATTGCATGAATGCGTTCCCTGGCGGCTTCCAGCTCGCGCCTCGCACCGTCATCCTGAGCAAATGCCGTCGTGAAGGGAACGATCGCGACCATCAGACCGAGCGCGACCCACCACTTCAAACGACGCAACGTCCTTGGAGCTTCTTGCCTTTGATTCATCGTCTTGCCTCCTCGTCTTGAATTGATCGGTCGCTCTCCCACGGCCAATCTTATGTCTTCCCGCTTCATCCGCAAGCCTCTTAGGTGAGATATAGGCATCCGAGCCCGAGAAAGCGATGATCGTCTGTTCGAGGTTGGCTCATTGCCTCATTCGATCGTCGCGATGACTTTCACTTCGACGGCGATGGGGGTGGGCAGCTTGCTAATCTCGATCGTTGTGCGCGTGGGGTTGGGCTTGCCCGGTCCAGCGAAGTACTCCGCATACACAGCGTTGTAGGTTTGGAAATCGTCTTTCATGTTGGTTAGAAATACGAGCACGTCGACGATTCGATCCCAGCTTGAGCCGGCGTCTTCGAGAATCACGCGCACGTTGTCGAAACATGAGCGACATTGTGCTTCGATGTCGTAGGAAGTAATGTTCCCATCGGCGTCGAGCGTGACCCCCGGAATGGCTTCGCTTCCGCGCTTCCGGGGGCCGACGCCGGAGAGGAATAACAGATTGCCGACGCGCTTGGCGTGGGGGTAGGCGCCGACGGGTTCCGGTGCGCGGGATGAGAGAATTTCTGGGTCGTTTGGGGGCACTGCGTTTGTCGCCGTTTGAAGAAGCCCCGGGTGTATTCACCCGGGGCTAAATGGTTCGGAGTTTCACACACACATTCTTGGGTTCGGTGAAGAAGCGCAGCGTTTCGTCGCCGCCTTCTCGGCCGACGCCGCTTTGCTTCATTCCGCCAAAGGGGATGCGCAGATCGCGGAGCATCCAACTGTTGATCCAGATCGTGCCGGACTGCACTTGGGCTGCGACCCGATGGGCGCGGTCCAGATTCTGCGTGAAGATCGTGCCGGAGAGCCCATACTTGGTGCTGTTGGCATACTCAATCACTTGCTGTTCATTATCGAATGGCATGACCGTCGTCACCGGGCCGAAGATTTCTTCCTGGTTCGTTCGACAAGCGGTATCAAGACCCGTAATAACCGTCGGCTCAAGGAAGAAACCTTCGCGACAGCGTTCAGGAAGGGCTTCGGGGGGTTTGCCGCCGCAGAGAATCGTTCCGCCTTCTTCTTGGGCGAGTTTGATGTACGAACTCACCTTGGCAAGATGCGCTTTGGAAACGAGCGCACCTTGGTTCGTGTCCGGCTCCAAGGGATCGCCGACCTTCAGTTGCTTCGCTTTTTCAACGAGTGCATCGACGAACGGTTCGTACGCTGGTCGCTCTACAAAGATGCGCGATCCACATAGACAAATCTCGCCTTGATTAGCGAACGCTGCGCGCGTGCTGGTTTCGATCGCATCGTCCATATCAGCGTCGGCAAAGATGATGTTGGGATTCTTGCCGCCGCATTCCAACGAGAGTTTCTTGAACATCGGCGCCGCGGTCGCAGCGATCGATGAGCCGGTGACCGTTCCCCCGGTGAAAGATATTGTTGGAACCTCCGGATGCGCCACGATCGATGCGCCGACTTTGTTGCCCAATCCATGGACGATATTCAGTACGCCCGGCGGGAGACCCGCCTGGGTACATAATTCGCCGAACATATGAGCCGTCATCGGCGTCAGCTCCGACGGCTTGGCGACGACGGTGTTGCCGGTGGCGATGGCTGGTGCGACCTTCCAGGTGAACAGATACAACGGCAGATTCCATGGGGAAATACAACCCGCCACACCGCGCGGCTGGCGCAGCGTGTAGTTGATCGCCAAATCGTCGGTGAAGTGCGCTTCGGAATGCGTATGCAAGACCGCGGTCGCGAAGTATTGGAAGTTCGTCACGGCGCGTGGAATGTCCACCGCTGTGGCAAGCGAGAGCGGCTTGCCGTTGTCAATACATTCCGCCCGAGCTAACGCATCAAGATTCTTCTCGATCAGATCAGCGATCGCCAACATGATGCGCGAGCGCTCAGCTGCGGGAGTTGCAGCCCACGACTCGAATGCTCGCTGCGCCGCTTGAACAGCCAACTCAACATCACGCTCATCGGAGTCAGGGACCTGCGAATACACCTGCCCGGTCGAGGGATCGACGTTCTCCAAGTACGACCCGGAGATCGGCTCAACCGATTTGCCGTCGATGTAATTCGTGATGTGAGTCATCGTCAGAAAATCTCACCACAGAGAAACTATGAAAGCCGGGTCTCCCGCGGGATCATCCGTCCCAATCTTTTTTAGGAGACCCGACATGAAAATCGTGAGTGTTGATCTTGGA
>CBDUST010000367.1:0-3316 GCA_965369945.1 uncultured bacterium
ACGAAGTTCGCGCCGATCCTTCTGACGCTCTACGCGCGTGTTGATTTGTCCGGCAGCGCTGAAGTCTGGTGCCGTTTGAGATAGAACCTGAACATTTATCTGCACCTGGTGTTTGCACCTCAGATTATTCTTGATGCATTCATCCAAGACGGGTTGCAATTCTGCCTGGAAGTTGTCGCCGCTCACGATCTCAGTCTCAGTGTCATCGAAGCCGACCGCAACGACCGACAGATTGTCACAAAGTGCCGTCGCAAAGTTAGAACTTATTTCCATGCCTGCCGGATAGAAAAACCGTACGAAGTCATCGCGGTCGATGGTCCAGCCATGATGACAAGTCGGTTGATCGAGGCCCCAGCACGTCACTTGCAACTCTTCTTGTCGGAGCGATTCCTGCTCCATAGGGACATGCCCAAATGGCCGTGCGAAACCAGCCTCAAGGGCCTTCAGAAACCCCTTACCTTTCAATACCACCTTTACTGCCTTGATCTTGGCGGTACGCTTGCCTTTCGAGGTGATCGTAAAGACAATTCCGGGGCAACCGGCAGTTACCACAAGGCCAGCGTCCACCGATATATGAGATTTGCATCGCAAGATGATGCGATCATCGTTCCAGCGATCAAATCGACCTAAGAAGTGTTGTGCAATCCAGCTGAAGCCCATTCCGTTCTAATCTCCGTAAGAACTCTTGCGCAGAGACTCGTTCATAGTCTGCCTCAATCCACCATCGGTAACGTCAATCCCGCCTGGTCCTGATACTTCCCGCCCTTATCTGCGTAACTCACTGCACATACACGGTCCGCTTTGATGAAGATCATCTGGGCGATGCCTTCGTTAGCGTAGATCTTTGCCGGCAGCGGCGTGGTGTTGGAAATCTCCATCGTCACCTTGCCGCGCCACTCCGGCTCCAACGGCGTCACGTTCACAATGATCCCGCAACGGGCGTACGTCGATTTTCCCACGCAAATCGCCAACACATCACGCGGCACCTTGATCTCCTCCACCGTCTCGGCCAAGGCAAAGGAGTTGGGCGGAATGATGATGTGATCGCGGCCGGTGTCCGCTGTGTCGATCGTGATGAAAAGATCATCGGAGAAATTCTTAGGATCGACGACGGCAGCGCCCCCGGAAGTGGCGTTCGTAAAGACCTTGAAGCGAGTACCGACACGGACGTCGTAGCCGTAGCTTGAGAGGCCGAAGGAGACTTTGCCCGGTCGTTTTATGTTTTCTTGCAGAGGCTCGATGCCGACGAGTTCTCTGATTTGCGTGTCACAAAGGACGGCCATTGGTTCAACTCCCACCGCGGACGACAAAGCCGGATAAAAACCCCCGGAAGACCTACGAACGAAAAACCCCTCGACGACAAAGCCTCCCCGAACGAGAAGGGCGTGCGATCTTGGTTCCCTCCGTGGCTCGCGCCTAGGAACTGTCACGCTTCCCACATCAGCCGAACATGGACCTGAGCAACCTGCCGAAGGGCTTGTGTCGATGCGGCGAGGCAGGTCGATCTCGGCGATCCGCTCGCCCCCACTGCGTCACTTGGCCCATGTGCCTCTGACTTGCTCAGTCCACCACGAATATCGGCACGGCAGGTCATGCTACCACCACATCTTGGGTATGCAAGTCGAAGGGCCCCATAATGTTGGGTTTTTGCGGGACATCTGTAAGTGATGAATCGACAGTGATTTAGGGCGTGTGGAAATGGCGGATCACCTACCAGACTATGAGGATTTGCGCCATGACTGGGGGATTTCCTCTATATCTTGTATTTGGGTGGGATTCGAGCGGCGGGGGCCGGGAAATGTAGTGCAGAGGCGCGAAGCCGCAAGCGGCGAAGGTGTAGACTCAGGCGATGGTGACGGAAGTTCAAGAGTTGCTCACCAATTTGACGGCACCGCAATGCGAGGCAGTGCAGCATCGCGACGGGCCGTTGTTGGTGCTGGCCGGTCCCGGTTCGGGCAAGACGACCGTTGTCACGCGCCGGATTGCGAATTTGATCGCGCACGGCGTTCAGCCGTGGCAAATTCTTGCGCTGACGTTCACCAACAAAGCGGCGGGCGAGATGCGCGACCGCGTATACGAATTGCTCGGTGCGGACGTTGATGACTACCGGGCGCCGACCGTTTCGACGTTTCACTCGTTTTGTGCACGTCAGTTACGCCGATTTGCCGAGCAGGCGGGCCTGGTACAGAACTACTCAATTTACGATAGCGCGGATCAGCGCGACGCGATCAAACAATCGATCGCCGAAGCGGGTCTGAGTTCCAAGAATTGGCCGCCAGGTTCCGTCGCCGCGGCTATCAGCAACGCCAAGAACAAGTTGATGGAAGCGGATGCCTACGCCGCTGAGGCGAGTGATTTCTACACCAAGAGTATCGCCAAGATTTACCGCAACTATGAACGGCGGTTGCTGTCCAACGACGCGCTGGATTTTGACGATCTGCTGATGCGCATGGCTCGGATGCTGCGCGATTCACAGGAAGTGCGCGAGCGATTCCAGCAACGCTATCAATACCTGTTGATTGACGAATACCAGGACACGAACCACGCGCAGTTTGTGATCGCGCATAGCCTGGCGTGTGCGCATCAAAACATCTGCGTCGTGGGCGATCCCGATCAGTCGATCTACGGCTGGCGGGGTGCGGATATCAGCAATATCCTTGAGTTCGAGGAGCATTTCCCCAATGCGACGATCGTTCCGTTAGGGCAGAACTTCCGCAGCACCGGCCATATCGTCGAGACTGCAGCCGGCTTGATTACCAACAATCGCCGCCGTAAGCACAAGCACTTGCACACTGAATTGGAGGATGGGGCGAAGCCGACGGTCGTGATGTGTCGCAACGAGCAGCACGAAGCGGCGCTGGTGGCGGAGTACTTCCGGGCCTTGCGCGATGATGATGATTTGCCGTTCAAAGAGATGGCGGTGTTGTATCGGATCAATTCGTTGAGCCGAGTGTTGGAGGAGGCGTTGCGTGAGGCGCAGATTCCGTATGTGATTGCGCGCGGGACAGCGTTTTACGATCGCAAGGAAGTGAAGGATGCGCTGGCGTATTTGCGATTGATTGTGAATCCAAACGACGAAGTGTCGCTACGACGGATTATCAACACGCCGACGCGCGGCATTGGCAAGACGACGCTGACGAAGATCGAGCTGTTCGGATACAACCAGCAGTTGCGTTTGTTTGAGGCGTTGGGACGGGTGGGAGAAGTATCGGGACTGACGACGCGCGCGGTGGGGGCGATCGGGCGATTTGTAAAGCTCGTTGAGGGTTGGCGGAGTGCGGCAGGTTCCGTGCCCCCCTCTCCCGTTGGGAGAGGG
>CBDUST010000368.1:0-3306 GCA_965369945.1 uncultured bacterium
TTCAGGGGAGCATCCTGAAGCGCACCGATCATCGCGTATGGCTGGATGTTGGGTCTGATGTGCTCTCCTTTGCTGTCGATGACATTGGCGAGATCCAGATGGAGGACGCGGCTGTTGATATTGACGTGAACGCCGACTCACTGTTCCGAACAGCGTTGAACCTGCCTGAGCTGAGCCCCAAGGAGCAGGCCAGCCGCGTCGGACCGTCGGTCATCAAAGTCGCCACGCCTGGCGGACTGGGTTCGGGCGTGATTGTCAACCCACAGGGCTATGCGATCACCAACGCCCACGTGATCCAAGGCGAGACGAACTTGCGCGTCACGGTCTGGTTCCCGCAGCCGGATGGCACGTTACATCGCGAAGTCATCGAAGATATCGAGATTGCCGCCGTCAACAATCATCTCGATTTGGCGCTCATCAGGATTCCGCATCCTCGAGAGGGCGACTTTGAGTATTCGTTACTCGAGGTGCAGGAGAATGTGCAGGTCGGCCAGACCGTCTTTACAATCGGTAATCCCCTTGGGCTGGAGCGCTCGATGAGCCAGGGCGTGGTTTCGACGCGCCAACGGAGCTTCGACGGCCTGACCTATATCCAAACCGATACGGCGATAAACCCCGGCAATTCGGGCGGACCGCTGTTCAATACCCGCGGCGAAGTGGTTGGCATTACAAATATGGGAATCCTTTTCGGTCAGGGGCTGAATTTCGCCATCCCGGCGCGGTATGTGAAGGATTTTGTACGGAACCGTGAGGCGTTCACCTACGACAAGGATAATCCAAATTCCGGGCATAATTATCATCAAGCGCCACCGCGTAAAAGTTTCGACGTCGCGGCGCAACTGAAAGATGCGCCGCCGCGGCAGTAATACCGTTATGATCCTCGAAGTACAGTCGCCGGCTCCTTTCGCCGAGTCGACGGCACAAGAGATTCTCAACCTTCGACCCTAAGG
The DNA here is from genome assembly GCA_965369945.1 of uncultured bacterium. Lineage (GTDB taxonomy): Bacteria > Planctomycetota > Phycisphaerae > Phycisphaerales > SM1A02 > JADFNO01. Next base: position 951 of record CBDUST010000368.1, read on the forward strand.
ATATACCCGTGATCAAGAACCTGGCAGTATGGTTTCCCGTCGTAAGTTTGTGTGGCGCCTCAGCGTTTGCTGATGGATTGATCGAGCAACGAGCGCCGGAGGACAGCATTGTGATCGTCAGCGTCGACAATGTTGCCGCATCGCTCGATCGACTTCGAGAGTCGAAGCTGTGGGAATTGTGGGACGCGCCGCAAATCAAGCAGCTTCGGGTCGATCTCATGAAGCAGCTCACGGAGCAACTCGACGAAATGCTGGAACAGCTGGGTGTCGAGAAGGACACGCTCACGGTGCCGCAGGGCTCGGTGGGTTTCGCGCTTTACCCGCTTACGCCTCAGGACATGGAGGACCCGAGCTCCGGAATGTTCTTGGTAGCGGATTACGGTGAGAATGCCGACAAGACCGGCGAGCTGATCGAAGCGGCGATCGCTCAAGCGGATGAGAATCCGGACATCCAATACGAGGTCCAGGAGATCGAGGGTCATACCGTTTACACATTTGATCTCAGCGAAGTTCAGTTGGCGGCAGAGGACGCGGCCAATGAGCGGGACTTTGCACCTCCGTTTCCGCTACCAATGGGTGATGCGTCCGAGATGCTTGCACCGCCTGCGAAGTTTCACTTCGTGCGCGACGGAACGGTATTCATGTTGAGTTCGGATCTGGATCGGCTGACCAACGTGCTCCAGCGTGAGCCGGGTGATGATGAGCCTACGCTGGCAGACCGTGATGATTACCAGGCTGTGATGAACCAACTCGGCGAGTCGGATGCCTATGCGGTGGTGTTACTGCGCGACATCGAGCAGTTGGCGGCGAACAATCCGATGGCGGGAATGATCACGGGGATGGCCAAAACAATCATTGGCGATATCCATGGCCTGGGCGTGAGCCTGAGTTTGGATAGTGACTCGGCGATCGTTGAAGAGACCGTTGCAGTGTACATGCCCAATGGTAAGGCGGGGTTGACGGCTCTTCTGGACACCCAGACGCCGCGCGGTGACGTGCCGCCGTTCGTCGGACCGGATACGGTCAGCTATACGAGGATGAATTTCGAGTTCGAGAATCTGCCAGACTTCGTATTGGAAATTCTGCAGACCATGGGTCCGATGATGCAGATGCAACCCGAGCAAATGCACGAGGCCGTAGACACAATCGCCCGGTTGTGTGACACGCTCAGTTCAGAGATCTACTTTTTTGTTTCCACGCTCTCTCGGCCCATCACGGCCGAGAGCTCCTCGACGGTCTTCGCGGTCAGATGCATACAACCCCAGGAGTTCGAGAACTTCGTAGCTGAATTCGCACCGATGGGTGGATTCGAGCCGCGCGAGTTTCTCGGGCAGCGGATCTATTCCGGACAGATGGGGCCAATGATGCAGGGCATGGGCGGCGGCGCGACGGATGTTTCAATCGGTGTCAGCGGCGGCTACGCGCTGATCGGTCCCACTGCGGGCGTCGAGCAGGCCATGCGCGCTTCCGGCGAGGCTAAGCTGCCTTCGCTGGACCAGGAAGCGTCGTACCAGCGGGCCGTCGAGACGCTACCCGACGAGCCGACTGTCGCGTTCGGATACTCCAGCACGATCGATCTGATTGAGGCAACCATGGAAACCATGCGCCTCACGACCGAGCAGACGATCGAACAGATCAAGGAGTTCGATCCCGAGTACGCGGCGGAATATGAGCAAGAGCAAATGGCAATGCTCAAGCAGTGGGAGGCGATCGACCTCGAGTTGCTCGGGGAATTCATCGGCCCGTCGACTTGGAGCGTTCAGGCCACCCACGATGGCTTTGTCATTCGCGCGTACCTACTCGCACCGGTTGAGAACGAATGATCAGGCGCGCATCGACCGGCCAACGCTTGATGGCAGACGCACTCCCCTCCGACTCGCGGCCAAACAGGTAGTCCTAGTGCTAGTGCCCGATGCCGAGTGCCTAGTGCCTACTTCCTTACGGACACAATCCCCGGTTGGGGAGCAGGGCGAGGATGTCGGAAGCACCGACGGTGCCGTTGCCGTAGAAACTAGTTTGAGACGGTCCAGAAGACATGGTCGATGCAATCCGTCCATGGGAACTGGAATATTAATCCCGCTTGACGAACCTCGTAGCGAGTCCGCACGCTACCAGTACCGGTCTCTACGTGATTCACGGGATCGCCGGCAAACGTCCTGACCACATCGACGTTGAAGCCTTGCGCTGCCGTACCAACAACATCCCATGAACTCGTGTTGTAGTTCCAGTACGAGATTGTGAGTTCCAAACCGGAGGTGTTGGCCGACGACTCGAACGTCACGTCGAGCGAAGCTGGAGAATCGGTTGGCAACGTTCCATCAAAATCCAACGTGATCGGAGCTTCATCTGGGAAGAT
>CBDUST010000369.1:0-3306 GCA_965369945.1 uncultured bacterium
CGTTGCGTTGGCGATTGGGCGTGGAATTGATTGGGTTGAGCGATCGGCATAGCGACGTTCATGGTAGAGCCTCCACCACGGACTTATTAGGGCTTGGCTGGCAGGAATTACATGAAATCCGACCGATCAGCGGTCGGTCTTGTGAGGTCTTGCCACTGTGGCGTGAGGGTGCGGGCTGACTCTAGGAGACGGCCTCGGGCGGCGTGGGGCTGGTCTGGGTTGCCGTTGCCGTTGCCGCCTCGCCGTCTTCGTCATCGGCAGCCTTTTCAGCCTTGACCTGCTTGGCTTCGGCATCCCAGGCCTCTGGATAGAGGCGCGAGGCAATTGCCCCAACGATCAGGTGCAGGTCGCGGTGCTTGTAGTCGTCCAGCTTCACGCGCGTCCCTTCCTGGTGCACGACGTAGGCGATCGACTTGGCCATCCACCGACTCATGTCGATTTCAGCGATCTCAGCCTGCGCCCACTGGCCATCGGGCAGATGTAATGTGCCATCATCATCCAGCGTGTAGACGTTTCGTTTGGTCCGAGCGTAGACCCAAAGGAAATACGGCGCAAATGGAAGGCAGGGCACGAAGGCGAGCCCTTTTACTAGCCCGTCGAGTTTGCCGGGCTTTTCTGCGCTGCCGAGGGCGTTCAGTTCATCTTTGATGGCTTCGTATTGAACTATCTGATCGGGCGTCAACAAGGACTGTTCGCTTTGGGACTCCAATTCAGCCTTATCCTGGGTGAGAGCCTGGAACGTCTCCCATCGCTCCTGCTGTTTGGGGATCTTGATTGCATAGTCATACAGGCCCCACAGCCCAAGCACGAGGCAGACAACCGCCATGATGATCTGGCGGAGGGCGTAATGCTTGGCGATTTTCGTTGTCAGTGCCATGGGTGGGTCCGTCGGGGCAAAGGGATCATAAGGCCGTTTGTGGCAAGACTATAGCGTCCCTGCCGATCGTGTCGGCTGATTCTCGGACGAACTGTAGCTCAAGGCGGGCTGGAAGCAGATGAAACGGTGCCCATTACCGCAAAAACGGACCGAACAGGGGGAATCAAATCCCGTTAGCGGCGTCTCATTATGGTGGTGCGGTTCTCTTGCACCCTCTGAATAATAAGGACGTCCACGATGAATCATCGATCACGAATGGCTCCATCTCGCCCCGGTCGCCTGGTCCTGGTGGGGTGTCTGCTGGCTGGCACCGCGTTCTTGAGCGGATGTAGTGACGCGGAGGCGGGGGCCGCGTTCGGAGTTGGAACCGGTGCGATTCTCGGCGCGATCATCGGCCATCAATCCGGGCACGGCGGCGAAGGTGCGGCGATAGGCGCCGGCGTCGGTGCTGGTATCGGCTACATCATCGGCAACGAGTCGGACAAGCAAGCGCACGAATACCGGCACGATGAGTATCGTCCGGCACCCCGGCCTCGACCTCGCCCCAGCTACTACCACCGCCACGGCCATTACGGACACGATCATTATTACGAGCACCATAGTCACCACCACGGCTATCATTGAGTTGTTCCGTTGAGTTGCGGGCTGATGAATCAGGCCCGACGAGGGCTACTCGGTATCGTGCGCTGCTACGAACCGACGGCAACCTGAAGTAGCCTCCAGCAAATACCACTTCTTGATGCTTGGGGTCAGGGCACAGAAATCTGTGCAGTTTTCGACAGGTCGAGTTGGCCGAGCAATCCTAAGTCAATACGCACAGTCATTCTGTGTTTCAAACGCCCCGGTGGCAAAACGGTCGGCGCGGAGCTGTCACCCCAGTCCGACCGGTTGTTTGGATCGCTCGAAGGAAAAGGAATAAGTAATGATCCGGTCTCTGTCTGGTCGTGGTTTGGCGTGCGCGATGATTGTGTGCCCAGCCTTTAGCGTGGAGGGTGTTCACGGCCAACGGTTTGAGAAGGACTGCCAGACGATTTCGGAGGAGACACAATGAAACACGGAAAGCTTACCGCCTTGTGCTTTGCATCGCTCGTGGCTTGCAATGGCGAGGCGATGGCCCAGTTTGTCGAGAAACTGGACATTCTCGTCATGGCTCAGAGCGATGAACATGGAGACTTTTTTGGTTGGTACGTGGAGCCGCTTAGCGATGCTAACGGCGACGGAGTGACCGACTTCGTCGTGGCGCGTCCGTTCAAGGGCGGCTTCAGGGGCGGGGTCACAGTGTACTCCGGAGCCGACGGCTCGGAGATCTGGTCCTATTGCGAAGTAGAACCCTCCGCCATTACAGGCTTTGCGCTTGGGATTATCGACGATATCAACGGCGACGGGGTCGATGAAGTCGTCGCCGGGGCGCCGTTCGCCTTCCAAGACATCACGCAGGTATACATCTTCTCTGGCGCTGACGGAACGGTCCTCCATACATTGCTCGACGCTATTGGGGAAAGCAGCTTTGGATACTCCGTTGCTACACAGGGAGATTTCAACGGCGACGGCATCGAGGATCTCGTGCAAGGCGCCGTAAGTGTCGGTTGGCCGGTCCAGACGGGCGGAGAAGTATTCATCCACTCAACTGAAGACTTCTCACTGATTCAATCCATCGTGGCACCGTTTCAGCCGGCCTATCGGTTTGGTACGGGCCTTGCATTCCTCGGCGACATCGATGGCAAACCTGGCGACGAACTGGCCATCGGCCAACGTTACGACCAAAATGGACCGGGGCGCATCCAGGTCTTTAGCTACGCAGATGACGGCGCAGTCTTGCTGTACTCGATCGAGAATGTTGATCTCGGCGTTCCCTTTGACGGCGATCGCATCGACTCCGGACAGGACTACAACGGTGACGGGTTCAACGATATCTTCATGGGCGAAAGATTGCTGAATAGAGTTCGTATCTTCTCCGGCCTCGACGGGACCGAGATCATGACCATCAACGGACCCAAAGGCTCCTCTTTCGGCTCCGGACGGATGATCGACGATATCAACGGCGACGGCCAGGCGGATCTCATCATCGGCGGAGTTGCCACCGACGGCGGTGGCGTAGATGCAGGACGTGCCTCGCTCTATTCTGGTGCCGACGGTTCACTTATTCGCCAGTTCACCGCAAGTGAAGATAATTTCTTCTTCGGCGTCGATGCGGCCCCGTTCGGCGATCTCAACGGCGACGGCGCGCTCGACTTCCTCGTCTCTGCCCAGGGCTGGGAGGATGACAACCTCTTCGGTGCAGCGTTCGTGATCGCCGGTGAACCTGTGGGCATCGTCGGTCCCGACGAGTTCAGCGCCTTCCGCGGTTTCTACGACTCCGGTGACCTAAACAGTCTTCTGGCATCGGATGACAACGATCTGTGTTACAACCCAGGCATCACAATCTTCCC
>CBDUST010000370.1:0-3195 GCA_965369945.1 uncultured bacterium
GGTGGCGGAACTGGTAGACGCGCCAGACTCAAAATCTGGTACAGGAAACTGTGTGCGAGTTCGATTCTCGCTCCCGGCACTCGGATTTTGACGCTCTTTCGACAACCTAGCCGACAATCCAGCCCTGGTTCGCACGCGCTCGGCTAAGGTCGTGGCTTACTCGCGGGGGAAGGCAGGAAGCAAGGAAAGCATGGAGCAAGCCGGGAGCCCTCCCCCTTGTGGGCGGGAACGACGCCTCGAAACCCACTGCAGCGATAATAGCATGATGGTTCGCCGCGGGAGTACGTGCGCGCGCATAACAGGCTTCGTAGGATCACTGAGAAGCGAGCTTCTCAAGCGATGTCCCACGCGGGGTGATACGTCGACGCGAGGGTGGTGCCGCTGGACCAGTGGGGCAATGGGTCGACTGGCGGGTCGCAGCCGGTTGGCCGTGGATCTCACAGCCCCGAATGCTCGGCAACCCGTTGGACGACAGCGAGTTCGTCGGCCACCAGAGAATTATCACGACGCGCAATTACTGTTTCTGGAGATTCGCTGAACGTTGGCGCCAGCGATCCTGCTCTTCCAGGACGCGAACGAATTTCTCGAAGTACTCCCTGACGTTTGGGAATTCCTCAAGGATCTCCCGGAAGTTCTCGGCCTTCATCTGAAATAGTCGTGAGCCAGGTTGTGCCCTGGCGGTCATGGTGCGGTTGAGGCCTTTGATTACACCAAGTTCGCCGAAGTGCTTTCCTTCCCCAAGAGATCCGATCACGACTCTCCTACCGGTGGATGTGTCCAGAATTTGCACGATTCCTTGACTGATGAAGTACACACTATCCGAAGGGTCGTCCGCCTCAAACAACACCTGCTCTTTGTCGATCACAACGAGACTCAGCCGGTCCGCTAGTGATTGGATCTGCTCGGATGTGCAGTTGGCAAAGGGCATGAGCTCGTGAATGACATCGTGGACATTCTCTACGCGATATCCCTCGTACGGTGCGCTACACCAGTCTTGCTGGAGCGGGAAGTGGAAATCAAAAGAGAACGCCGTTCGATCGAAGCGCCGGGCCAGCGGCTGGATGAACTCGTAGGAAACACGATCGGGGTGCTCACCATGCAGGAGTACGCGCGCGATTCCTTGAGCGATCAACTTCATTTCCGGTTCGCGCATGGCGCGCCGGGTCACCACCTGGGTGCCCAATCGCAGACCCGACTCAACTCCCGGAGAATCCCACGGAAGCGGGCACGCGTTGCACAAGATGCCGGCGCGATCCAGCAATGCCACCGCGGCGTTGGTGGATGGGTATTCCAGAAGAACAGTATGGCTCTCGGTGTACCCTAGATCTGCATAGAGAACCTTGAGCCCCTCCTCTTCGAGCCCGCGAGCGATGGATTTGGAGTTACGCACTACCTGCTCGGCATAGCTCTGCCCAAACTCGGCCATCTCGGAAAATGCGATCCCGAGCGCTGCGAGCTCGTGCGGGTGTGTATTGGAAGTCAGCAGAGGCATAACGGCATTCAGAATGCCGGGCTCCAGTGAGTCATCGTTGAAAAAGACCATTCCGTGATCGGGTGCGTGCAGGGACTTACCGGTGGAGCTGGTAGCGATATCGGCGTACGTTGTCGCATCTGGCTGAAACGTCTTTCCTGCGATCAACCCCGAAACGTGCGACATGTCATACATCAAGCGAGTGCCATGCATGTCGCACAGCTCGCGTAGCTCGGCGAGCGGGTGGGGAAACAGAAACTCGCTCCAGCCAACGATAAGAAGCTTTGGCTTTTCCTTGGTCATCAACTTGGCGAGACCTTGCACGTCGATGTTGTAACATGAGTCGTCGAAGGGCATTGGCACAAACTTGGGCGAGAAAAATCGTAAGGGGCCATCCGGGTTGTGACTGTAATGCCCCCCGTGCTTTGCCTGGGCCCCAATGACCGTGTCACCCGGTTTAAGTATGGCGTTGTAAGCGCCGATGTTCGCTTGCATCCCCGATAGAAACTGCAGAACAACTTTTTTCATCGGAAACAGTGCACGGGCGAGTTGGCTGACCTCACGTTCGATCATGTCGATGTACGTGCATCCACCATAGAGACGATTTCCAGGAAGACCAATGCAGTAGCTGTTCGGAAGCGAAGATGTCATCGCGAGTCGCGCGAACTGACTAATCCACGAGTTGGACGCAATGAGGTCGATGCTCTCGCTGACGAAGCGATTATGGTTTCGCGTGAGGTTGAGAATATTCTGGAGATTTTTCATGGTTCACTTCCCTGACGCTTAAATTATTTCCCAGCAAAATGGGATTCCCGAAGTGCGGTTATGTGTGTGTTTGGCCCCCGAGATCATGCATACGCGGTATTTTGATTCTTTCAGGCGCCTGACGATTTGGCACGAGAAAAAGCTCGCCGGGAATCGCTCTGCACCCACGGCGGCCGGCCTCTGTAGGCAGCAGATCGATTGGGGGAGATAGCTTACGCCTCGAAGAGGGGACAGGTCCAATCAACGACCTGGTCGTCGGGCGACTGTATTGAACGGCAACCCTGGTTCAGGTTCTGGAAGTTTTTGAGTTCTGGTGGGCCGCAGGGCGGGTCGGAAGTAGCCGAAGCATTGCTTCGTACCGACGAGCGGGTTGCCATCGGATTGGCAATCCCGGACTCTCAAGCGAAGCGTGGATAGCGAAGCGCTGAGAGCGGAACTGCGGCCACCTGATTGAAAGGTCCGCTTTCTCCTTGTAGGCGAACGACCCCGACCTCATCGATATGGACTGACCCGGTGTGGAACGCCGGCTATCAGCGTCTGACCTTAGTACGGCAGTGGCCGCGAAACCCCGCGAATTACTTGCGCTACGCCCGTGGCACACTCACGGCACACATCGCGACAAAAAGCCACGACAATCAGCGATAATCCACAACAACCAGTCCGGGCCAAGTAACTGAATCGACTTGTCGTGATGTGTTGTGGCGTATTGTCATTTGTTGAAGAAAGGCGACTCAAAATAAGGCCCGGCAATCCAAAGAATCTGTAAATGATTCACTGTTACAGCTGGCCTAGCCCATTTAGCCAAGAATGTTCCGCTTTCTGATCTGGATGCGGACGTTCGAACGACCAGGCTCGAATGGCAACTCAGGGTCGCAAGTCGCCGTTGGGCGTCCACGGATGGATTTCATCGCCTGAACGTCGGGAAGCGGCCAAAAGCGGAAGTCAGAGGTCACGCCGCT
>CBDUST010000371.1:0-3167 GCA_965369945.1 uncultured bacterium
GAGCAACATAGCCAGATCTCCTCGGAAGCGGCAGATGAGAGTTGGCAATTGTTGTTGAACGCTGTTGCCTTGAGTAGCCAGGTTCAGGTTGAGGCTGAATCGGAACTGATTGATACCGGGTTTTCACCGCGAACGGAATTGGATAATGGCGAGATCGATTTTTCATATGTTCGCTCTGGTGTCACGCTCAGCCATGAGATTGAACGGGAACGATCATGCTTGAATCGAATGCGTGAACAAGGAGTAATGGCAGCAGTCGCTGCCTTCGTCGAAAGCGCACCGGGACTTCGTCGGCGGCAAGGTGAAGGACCAATGTTCATGGATTTATTGCCAGAGTTGGCACGCGCCCGAATGCTCGGGTTGGCGCTTGCTGCACAGATGCGCATCGCCGCTACCGAGGGTGATTTCGGCCATGCTATCGGTGCATTTGAACAAATAATGACGGTCGCGCACACGATCTGGATTCAACCGAGCCTCATCGATCATCTCGTTGGGATGGCTATCTCAGACTTGGCTCTTAAAGAACTTGGCAATGAACTGTCGGAATTTCAATTCGATGAACGGAGCTGTGAGAGGTTGCTTGAAATACTGGACCGGTTCGAAGTGCCGTCGGTCACCCTATTCATCGATGGCGAACGACTATTCATGCGAGATACGATTCAATGGGCGTTCACTGATGATGGCAACGACAACGGTTACCTACTTGCAATAGAGGATTATGGTATTGGCGCAACGGAAGACGGAGACCCTAGCCTTCTCTGGGCATCGGCAAGTCGATTTTATTTCAGCGATCGCAAGACGACCGAGCAATTGCTTGATACCTATATCCAAGAAATGAAGCATCACGCCGATAAATTACCGATTGATCGGCAACCTTCTAACGAATCCGATGGGTTCGATGAGTCGACTCTTGTGCAAACGAAACATAGGTTCCTGGCTATGGCCATGCCAGGTCTTAGACAGGCTCTTTGGAAAGCGAGTGTTTCTCAATTGCAGATGCAAGGGACGCGACTGATGGCTGCGATCGAGTTGTATCACGTAAGGCACGGAGAACTACCAAGGCTACTCGACGACATCGTACCGAACATTCTCGCAGAGCTACCAATCGATCCAATACACGGCGGTTCGTTCCTATACCGGCAGCTGCAAAATGATCCCAGAGATCGAAGTTATCTCTTATATTCATCTGGCTTGGATCAACAAGACAACGGCGGCGACTTCAATATGGAAGACTCGTTCCGGGCGGTGAATCATCCATCCACCAACACAGATTTTCTAATCAACCAACCGCGACCAGGACTAGACGACTATTGATCCGTAGCGAGCTATCCTTCGTGCGCCTTCCACGCCTCCAGAAGTTTGTCTTCGTTGCCCGACTCCATGATGCTCATGATCTGATTGCGCCGTTCATCCGTCTCTTCCTCTTCGATCCACTTCAGTGAATCGCGTGCGCTGTCGGCGACGGAACGAAACGTCATGCCCGCAGCGACCGCCTTGGCGTTACTTACCGTGCCATAACCCGCTGCTTCAGAGTCCGGCGAAATGCACGGAACAAACGGCACTTGAATCCCGCTTTCCTCGATGAACCTATTGCTCACCCACGTCACCTTGGGATCAGTATCGCAACCTTCCTTCAATCCATCGATCATCGCACCGACGCCGAGTTGATCCTTCGGCCCGACCGCATTGAACTCGCCCGCTATCTTCTGCTCGATGCAGTGAACCGCGAATGCTGCCAGATCGCGCGCGTCGATCAACTGCACCGGATCATCAGGCGTGCCGGGGGCGACGATCTCCTCGCGCTTGTCCACACGCATCACCCACATCGGAAATCGGTTGAGCGCCTTATCACGCGGCCCAACAATAAATCCCGGCCGAATGCTCGTTGCGCGCCCGCCCATCGCTGAATGGGCAGTCTGTTCGCAAAGCGCTTTGAGCGGGCCGTATTTTCCGCCGCTACGGTCTTCGCTGGTTTCATCTTCTATCGTGCCCACCTCCGCATCTTCAGTCATGCCGTGCACGGAACCGTCTTTGTATACAGAGATTGACGAGATGAAGACATACTGATCGATGTGATCAGCGAGTAGGCTCGCCGAAGCGTTCACCCACCGCGGGTAGAAGCTTGCCGTGTCGATCGCGGCATCCCACTCACGGCCTTGGAGTGTAGCGAGCCCGCCCTCAACATCCGGATCACGATTGCCTTTGAGTTTTTCCAAGTCGGGGAATAGGTGCGTATTGGTCTTGCCACGATTGAACAACGTCACCGTATGCCCGCGCTCGATAGCGCGCTCGACCATGTGCGGGCCGATGAAGTTTGTGCCGCCGAGCACCAGGAGGTTGAGCTTGCGGCTGGGATTTGTGTCCTGAAGCAGCGACGCCAATGTGGTTGACGCACCGCCAAGCCCGAGCGCAACTCCAGCTAAGGTACTTGTAGTGACAAAATCACGACGTGTGATGGACATTTCGTTCTATCTCCTCGGAGCAGGGCGTGGATTACCACCGTTAGACGGCTCGTGCAGCTCCAAGTTTCACCCAACAATGCGCTTGGGGCAAGTCATTTCGCGGGCTGAATGATTCCGCGACATTCGCCGAAGCCGATGCGTACAGCTCCATTCTTCTCGCAGTACGCCTTCATAATCACTTCGTCGCCGTCTTGCAGGAATTTGCGCTCCGTCCCATCAGGCAGCGAGATCGGATTCTTTCCCCTCCAAGTGCGCTCAAGCAGACAGCCGCGCGATTCTTCGGCCGTTCCTGAGATGGTGCCGCTTGCGAGCAAATCTCCAGGGTTCATGTTGCAACCCGTTGAGCTATGGTGGACGAGCATCTGCGCGATCGTCCAGTACATATCACGGAAGTTCCCGCGACTGATGAGGGCGAGTTCGGTTTTCGCCTCGCGCATCTGCGTTGAAGCGATATAGACCTCGACGTTGATGTCGTAACCCATATCTTCAGTCGGCTTCAAATAATCAAGCACGGGCGGATCATCCTCACCGCGCCCCTCGCCGGTTATACGAAACGGTTCAAGTGCATCAAGGGTCACAATCCACGGACTGATTGAAGTCGCAAAGTTCTTTGCGTTGAACGGGCCAAGCGGTTGATACTCCCACTTCTGAATATCACGCGCCGACCAATCGTTGAGAATACACATGCCGAAAATGTTTTCGCGC
>CBDUST010000372.1:0-3149 GCA_965369945.1 uncultured bacterium
CAGTCCACCGAGCACCACAACGCGATTTCAGCGACGAGAGACACCGCAAACGTCCCAAGAGGTGGCAGTCGGCCGCAAGCTGGGCGATCTGGTTGCGACCCGGCTCGTGGATGAGATCTTGAAAATGGGGTTACCGGCCGAGCGGGCCGGAAGCGGACCAGCACCGCAACTAGGGGACCTCGTGATCAAGGGCGAGTTCATTTCCATCGACGAGGGCAGCCGCATGAAGCGCATGCTCATTGGTTTCGGCGCCGGTGCTACCGAGCTAAAGACGTTCCTCGAAGGCTACCAAGTCACGGCTGGCGGTATGAGGTCGCTCGGCTCGGTCGAGATCAAGGCGGGCGGAGGCAGGATGCCGGGCATGCTCGTGCCGGTCGTAGGCGGCGCGGTCGCTGGTAATACAGCTAAAGCCGCGGCGATTAGCGGCGGCATGAATGTTGCCCAGGAGATGGGTCCAGAGAGCATCGAGAGCGCGGCCAAGCGGACGGCCGAGGAGATCGCCAAGGAGTTCTCGGAGGCCTTCAAGAATTTTGGGTGGATCTAGTGTTACGCGCGATATCGCCGCTAGGCGAATCGGCATGGCTGGCCATAGCGAGGCGGAGCTGGCCGTTCCGACAGCCGATGAAGCGGTTGAACCTGCCAACCGCCGGGTCAAGATCATCGTCTCCAATAAATCTGTCCTCGAATTTATCGGATCGGAGGAGGCTTGGAAGGTTTCGGCTTAGGGAGGTCGAACGATCATGAGGTTATTCAAGATGATCCTGTCTTCGGTGAAGTTAGCGGTTAGCGCGGCAATCACCGCTTGTACTTTGGGCGTGACGATCGACGCGGTGGCGACAGAGCGACCTAACATCTTGCTAATCGTCGTAGACGATATGGGCTACTCCGATGTCGGCGCATTCGGCGGAGAAATCAGAACACCGCAAATCGACGCGCTGGCGCAGTTTGGGCTGCGCATGACGAACTTTTACGTGGCGCCGACCTGCTCCCCGACCCGCTCGATGTTGATGAGCGGGACGGACAATCATTTGGCAGGGCTGGGCACCATGAAAGAAAACGTGGCGGAGAATCAGAGGGGCAAGCCGGGTTACGAAGGGTACCTTAATGACCGGGTTGTGACAGTCGCCTCACTTCTGCGCGACGCCGGGTATCACACGTATATGGCAGGCAAGTGGCATCTCGGCGAGGAGATCGAGCGCGATCCGTTTCACCGCGGGTTTGAACGCGCCTTCACATTGTTGCAGGGCGGGGCGAGCCACTTCGACGACGAATGGATGATGTATGCGAATTACACGCCCATCTACCGCGAGGATGGGAAGCGCGTTCATGTGCCGAGGGGGTTCTTTTCCAGCAAATTCTACACCGACAAACTCATCGAGTACATCGACAGCGCCAAGGACGACAAGCCCTTCTTTGGCTACTTGGCTTTCTCCGCGGTTCACGACCCGCTGCATCTTCCCGATGAGTGGCTGGACAAGTACAAGGGGCGCTACGATGCCGGCTACGATGCCTTGCGCACGGAGCGCCTGGAGCGAATGAAAGAGCTTGGCATCGTGCCCGGGGACACGCAGCTATCGCATCGGCTGCCGATGTTACCCGAATGGGACTCATTCAGCCCGGAGCAGCAACGGCGCGAGGCCAGGCGGTTCGAGCTGCACGCCGGTATGGTCGAGAACATGGATCTCCATCTAGGCCGGCTGATCGCTCACCTGAAGGAGAAGGGGGTATACGATAATACTCTGATCATCTTTTTCTCCGACAATGGCGCCAGCCCGGGAGAGTTTCACAATTACGCCGGTACGTCCAAGGAATGGGTCGAACGGAATTCTGACAACCGCTTTGAGAACATGGGGCGACGTGGTTCGCGGGTCGGCATTGGCGCAGCCTGGTCAACGGCCAGCAACACACCCCTGCGTCACTTCAAAGGAGTCCATTCGGAGGGGGGTATCCGCGTCCCACTTATTGTCGCCGGACCCGGTGTTGCAAGAACGGGGCAAATCGATTCGGCATTTACTCACGTCATGGACATCGCGCCCACTCTGCTTGAAGTCGCCGGGGTTTCCCACCCGAGTGAGTACAAGGGGCGCAAGGTGCTCCCATTGCGCGGCAAATCTATGGCGCCCTTCATCGCTGGCAAGACCGACACAGTGCGCGACGACAGTGAAGCGGTTGCCTGGGAGCTGTTTGGCCGTCGTGCGATACGCCAAGGTCGCTGGAAAGCTACCTGGATCGATAGCCCACTGGGCACGAACGACTGGCAGCTGTTTGATTTGGCCACCGATGTGTCGGAACGGAATGATCTCGCTGACACGAATGAGAAAAAGCTCTGGGAACTTCGCCGGCTATGGGACGAGTATGCGGATGAGGTTGGGGTCGTGTTGCCCCTTACAGCGCCTACGCTGTCGGACTGACAGGCGGCGGGATGAAACGCTTTGATCTTGAGCCCATCGCTTCGAGGAGGCGGAATATGAGGATACAAGCAAGCCTGTGCTTCGGTCTGCTCGCGTTCGGACTATGCATTAGTGCGGCCGCATCCGCGCAGGAACAGAGCCCGGACTACAGCGGCGATCTCTGGTCCCGAACTAATCTGACCGGCGACTGGGGCGGGACGCGCACCGACTGGGCTTCAAAGGGCTTCACGATCGACCTCGACTTCACGGGAACCTACCAGAACGTCGTGGACGGCGGTTTTGACGAGGCGGACGACTTCATTAGCTCCGCAGATCTGGTATTCAATCTGGACACGGGCAAGGCGGGCCTCTGGCCTGGTGGGTTCTTCAAGACCAGGGTCGAGACTAGGTTCGGGGAGTCCGTCAATAGCCAGGCCGGCTCCCTTCAGCCCGTCAACGCCGATGCCCTCTTTCCCGCTGTACCCGGTCGTGCGGATCAGGACGTCTGGGGGATCACGGAACTCACCTTCACACAGTTCCTATCCCCGGAATTCGGCGTAATACTCGGCCTCATCAACGGGATGGGCGGAGATGGGAACGAACTCGCAGGCAGTCCCGGAAGCGACGATCGCTTCTTGAACAGCGCCTTTCGCTATTCTGTGATCGGGGCCACGATACCTGGAGGAGCTCCCATGGTGACGCTGGGCGCGGGTGCCATCTTCATCCCCAATGATAGGATTTTCGGCAGCGTAATGGTGA
>CBDUST010000373.1:0-3127 GCA_965369945.1 uncultured bacterium
GCGGGAACTACTCCAAGGGCAGCGAGACGCTACGCTCGTCTTGATCAGCGACGTCAAGCTGCTGCAATTGAGGGATGATGCCCGGCGTGTGCGCATGGCTCAGCCGCCCCAGTTGCCGCGCGAGAAATCATTCCCCAAGGTCGAGCTGGTGGTTCCATTGACGGCGATTCTCGTGGTTGGATTGGTGATGGGTTTGATCTTCCTGCGCGAGATAACGGATCAGCGCGTCAAGAGTGCAGCCGATATCGAGGTTCTGCCCTCGGGGCGCGTGTTGGGTGTAATTCCCGAGCTGGCTGAGGATCCGTGCAAGGCTGCGGCGGCGGAGCTGGTTGTGCGGGAGTGTCCTAATAGTGTCTTGGCCGAGTCGTATCGCCAGACGTCATCGCTCGTTACTAAAGGGATGAATCGAGCAGGGCACCGAACGTTGCTGCTGGTCGGCGGCTTACCTGATGCCGGTACAACGACTGTTGTGACTAATCTTGCAGCGGCGGCCGTAAGCTCCGGTCGAAAAGCTGTGGTCGTGGACGGCAACTTCAGACGACCTCGTCTGGCTGAGGTGATGGGCGTGTCCGGCGATGATCCTGGACTGGCGGATGTGCTGGCCGGCGCTGCCGCTTTAGACGAGGTAATCCGCACGACCGACCAGGGGATCGACGTCATCACGGCCGGTCGCCCGGCCAACCGAGCCTTTGAACGACTGAACAGCGGAGACTTTGATGGTGTCATGGCTGAGCTTCGCAGCCGGTATGACGTCGTGCTCGTCGATGCGCCGCCGGCCGTCGTTGCAGGCGACGCGCTGGTATTGGCCAACAAGTTGGATGCCGCCGTCCTGGTCGTCCGCGCCAACCAGGAGCAGCGCGGGCTCGTCGCTCGTTTGATTGGTCAACTGACGGACGCCAACTGTGAGTTGCTGGGCGTCGTCCTGAATCGTCCGCGGGGAACCGCTGGAGGCTACTTCAAGAAGAACTTTGCGACGATGGCGGGTTACGCCGCGAGCTCGTCATCGGCGTGAGGTGTATCCCGGCCTGCTTACAGGCTTCGTGTACCGCTAACGCCGCAGGAGACTGCAGGCCATGAGCCCGACATCACCTAAGCCCGTCTCGTTGGTAACGGGTGGTGCTGGATTCATCGGTTCGCATCTGGTCGAGCACCTGACTCGCCGAGGCGACCATGTGATCGTGGTTGATAACCTCGCCACAGGTCGGTTACGGAATCTTGACCGTGTCGCAGCCGCCGACCTGACGTTCATCGAAGCGAGCGTGACCGAGGCCGTGCGCGATCTCGACTCGGCGAAGATCAAAGAGGTTTACCACCTCGCTGCCGCCGTTGGAGTTCGACTGGTTGTCGAGGACCCGATTCACACGATCGATACGAACGTGTTGGAGACATCAGCGATCCTCGACTTCGCAACTGCGGGGAAGGTGCCCACGCTTCTCGCATCGACTTCGGAAGTGTACGGAAAGTCGCCGCGAACGCCTTACAAAGAGGACGACGATGTGACATACGGTCCGCCCAACCAGGCTCGGTGGGCGTACGCATGCTCCAAGGCGATCGACGAGCATCTTGCGTTAGCGCATCATCGACAGCGGGGCTTGCCGGTGGTCATCGCGCGCTTCTTCAACATCGTTGGTCCACGGCAAGTGGGTCGATATGGAATGGTGTTGCCTCGATTTACCGCCTCGGCGCTCGTTGACAAGCCGATACAAGTGTACGGCGACGGCCGACAAACGCGATGCTTCTGTGACGTGCGCGATGTCGTCCAAGTGCTGCCGGTCTTGCTCGCCGAGCCCCGCTGCGCCGGGAGGATATTCAATGTGGGCAGTGACGAGCGAATCGAGATTGGCGAACTTGCCGAACTTGTGCGCAAGACGCTCGGCAGCAGTTCGACCATCGATCATGTGTCATACGGCGACGTGTTCGGTCCGGATTTCGATGATCTGCGGCATCGCCAGCCGGATCTGACGCGCCTTCGTCGAGAGACAGGCTTTGCGTCAACCACGCCATTGACGCAGACGATCCTCGACCTGGCCAAAGAGCTGCGCAGCGACTTGCCATCGCTGGAGTCGACGGTGTGATGTCGATCGTCTTGGCGCAATTAGATCCAGAGGGAATGCTACCGGGCGATCTCGAGTTGTTTGCAGGCGAGTCGCGGGCCGTTGCGGCGCCGGCCATGGATCTATTGAATAGTTACGCTCCGATCTTCGTGGTGGCGTTTATAGTCACGTTGCTCGTCACACCACTCGTGCGCCGATTGGCTATCGCTGCCGGCGCTGTCGATCTCCCTGACCAGGCACGAAAAGCGCACCCGTATCCGGTCGCGATGTTCGGTGGAGTAGCGATATTCCTCGGGTTGATCATCGCCATCGCGACGGGTTATGTTTATATGGACGGCGTCGCCGCCGATTACCGTCCGCTGCCTTTGGCCATTGTGTTGGGGATGGTCGCAATCATGTTCACAGGCTTGGCTGACGATCTGTGGGGATGGGACCCGAGGCTGAAGATTGCCGGTCAACTCGTGGCAGCGGCCGCTTTGGCCATCAATGACATCGGTGTACGTGTTGCCGAAGGTGTGCTCAAACCATTCATGGGCGGACCTGACGAAGTGATCATCTCGCTGGGGTCGTTCCACCTGCTCAACAACCACGCCTTCTACTGGGTTGGAACCGCCCTCATTGCCTTTTTTGTTCTAGGTGGCTGCAACGCTGCGAATCTGATCGACGGCCTCGACGGCCTCTTGTCAGGCGTCGTGGGGATTGTTGCCGTGGGCTTGCTGGCGATCTGCCTGCTTGTTGCACCTCAGGCAAACGCGCTGTTTGAGTCCAGAGCAGCCGAGGCCGAGGATGTTGTGCAGGCCGTGCAGACTCAGGTCGATCTTTTTCACACGGAGCATGACGAGTATCCCGGGGATCTCCGCGCGCTCGTCGAGGCAGACCAGTTCTCTGCGTTGCCGCAAATGCCCGTCGGGTGGTCGCTCGTATACAGCCCGAGCAGTGGCCAGGTGGAGGCGCCAGACGATCGTGCCGCGACTGCGGCCACGATTGTCCGGGGTGTGCAAGACCGTGTGATTCGCTACGCCAACGATCATGAGCGCTTGCCCAAGGCCGTCGGCCAGGAGGATACGCCCATC
>CBDUST010000374.1:0-3086 GCA_965369945.1 uncultured bacterium
GATACTGATCAAGATCAAGAGTCTGGAGGAGATATCCCAGATTCGTATTCAGGCGGAGCTGGAGCGCAAGGAACGTGAAGCAAACCAAGCTGCGGCGAGTGGTTTTGAGCGGTTCTACAATCGACCGCAGGATTATGAACTTGGTAAGGCGAGACCGCTGCTGGAGGTCATAGACGGCAAGGTTGTCCCGCGCGGCTCCGGCGGTTAGCGGCGTCGATGGATGTATAGATGATGGTCGCTTCAGACAACTCCTCCTATGTCGTTCAAGCCGTCGGGCTCTCAAAGGTCTTCAAGGACTTTTGGTTTCGCACCAAGGCCCTCGCGGTCGATAACGTCACCTTCGAGATTCGTGCCCATGAGGTCTTCGGGCTGCTCGGACCCAACGGATCAGGCAAGAGCACGATCATAAAAATCATCCTCGGCTTGCTCCACAAGACACGCGGGCGGATCAGCGTCTTCGGTCGGCCCCCTTCCGAGGTCAATATCAAGAAACGAATCGGGTTCCTACCCGAGGAATCGTACTTGTACCGCTTCCTGAATCCGCAGGAGACGTTGCACTATTACGGAAAGCTGTTCGGATTGTATCATCGAACCCGCAAGAGGCGTGTCGATGAATTGCTCGACATGCTCGGCCTGACGCACGTGGCCCATCGCCCGATCGGAGAGTTCTCCAAAGGAATGACTCGGCGCATCGGTATCGCTCAGGCGCTGATCAACGACCCGGACTTTCTGATCCTCGACGAGCCGACCTCCGGGCTCGATCCCATCGGGACGCGACAAGTCAAGGACTTGATCATCGAGCTCGGAAAGCGTGGCAAGACGGTGCTTCTGAGTTCCCACCTGTTGGCCGACGTCGAGGATGTTTGCGATCGCATGGTGATGCTCTACGGCGGCAAGATCCGGGCACAGGGGACCGTAGACGAGTTGTTGTCCGACACCCAGCGGACCGTCATCCATACTCCGCGTCTTGCCCCCGAAACGATCTCAAAGATCGACCAGGTGATCGAAAAAGCGGAAGGCAAATGCATCGACAAGGTGGAGGTTCCTCGCCAACGTTTAGAAGAGTTCTTCATTGAGTGGGTGGAACAAGCGCGGCAAGAGGAAGTGGCTACATCCGGAGTCATTCATGGGGGCAACACGGCAGATTTCCTCCGGGCTGAGGATGCACGCGGTGATCAACTCATCGACACCTTGGTCAGCGAGCAGCAAGACGGTGCCCGGGCGCGCGAGTTGAGAGGACCCGCGACTGCCGCATCGGCGCCTGTTGAGGAGCAGCGCGATGAGGTGCTGGCGGAACTGTTGCATGAGGATTCAACCGACTCGGCGCCGGGACCGACCTTCCGTACCCCAGCGCCGTCTGCGCTGGAGGCGCCCAAGGACGTGGACGCCGGCGTCATCGAATCGCTGCTCGAGGAAGAGCAAGGCAAGTCAACTTCCGACTCTTCCTCCGATCCCGATACATAGAACAAGTCTGACGAATGCACGCGCTTCTGAATTTCTATCGTCGACTCGATCTCATCCAGCAGAAACTGTCGTTTCGCCTAGCCGTCACCGTACTCGTGCTCGCGGTTTGTGGCGCTGGTTTTGGCTCGCTGTTGGCAAAGAGCTACAGCCTGAACGGTCAACGAGTGGCCATCGCTCAAGCCCTTCAGGGACAGAACTATAACGACGGTGATATGCATGCCGTCTCGCTCCGTCAGACGGGAACCGTCACGATCAACGGCCGAACGTATGGCGATCCTGATTTGATCGATGAGTACGCACGGACGTTTGACGCTGACGGCGAGATTCAGACTCCATTCGGTTTGGCCAGGCTGTTCGTTGCTGACCAAGAGCCGCAGTGGGCGCCACGGTTCCTGCTGGAGCAGCCGGGCACGACTTGGATGCTCGCGATTGTGGCAACAGCATGGCTTCTGTTGATCGTGTGGATGCAGGTCGTCCTGCCGTTTGTCCTGACTGTCGTCAGTACCGGCCTACCGGTCGCGGTATCTTGGATGCTCGGCGCAGAGCCGGCGATGCTCGCGTTTGCGGGCATGGGTCTGTTGACCTTCACATTCGTACTATTGACACGGGGCGTGTTGATCATCTTCGCACGCCCCAACCAAGTGCTGGCGGTCGCCCATACTGTGGTGAAGGAGGCGACGCGCAGCCGAGTGTCACTCGTCTTTGTCATTCTGCTACTGGTATTGTTACCGCTATTGCCGATATGGCTCGATCCAGAAACGCCGTTGCGCTTTAGGGTCCAAACCTTCATCAGCCGCAGTCTCACTCTTACTTATGTGCTGGCAGCCTGCATGACGTTGTTCTTGTCGTGTGCGACCGTTGCGTTTGAAATTCGCGATCGTCAAATCTGGCATCTCATGACCAAGCCGCTCACGCCGCTCAACTATCTCGTGGGCAAGTGGCTGGGAGTTATGAGCGTGAACCTGATCGTGCTCACCGTGGCGGGCGTCTCCATCTTCACCTACGTCCAATACTTGCGCGAGCTGCCGGTCGCCGCAGGCCAGCCTGGAATCGAGGACCGGATCGCCGTTGATCATGAGATCCTGACAGCCCGAACCGGCACACGTCCAGTCTACTTGGAACTGATCCCGGCGGAGCTTCGGGGTCGTGTAGACCAGATGATCCAACGCGACCCCGATCTCGCCAGTCTGAACGAGGTTCCTCGATCAATAAAGAACCGTTTAGCCAAAGAGATTCAGCTCAACTACATGACTTCGCAACGGTCCATTCCGCCGATCTTACCGCAGGTCCCGGGCGCGAATCAGCACACCTACGTTTTTGAGGGGCTGGGGCAGGCTCGGGGTTTGCAGGCAGCGATGACGTTGCGATACCGTTTTCATATTCTCCGCGATGACGAGCACGAGCGATTCTCGGCCGCGTTCATGTTCAACGGTCGTCAGGAGACGGCGATGGTCGTGCAATATACGCCGACCGTCGCCCACGTGCTGACGATTCCTATAGTGTGGGAAGACGGGACATCGCTCATAAAACCAGATGGTACGTTGGAGCTCACGGTGGCCAATCTCTACCAACCAACGCCCGATCAGCAAGGCCGCGGCTCGCTCAATTTCGACGAAGGGGAT
>CBDUST010000375.1:0-3063 GCA_965369945.1 uncultured bacterium
GTAACCGCGCTTGGCAAAAGGACTTACGGCTTATCTGAACGGCATTCGTCCGTAGGAAGGAGGCACTAGACATTAGGCATTGGTGAGAGTGGAAGACCTGTTTAGCCGCAAGCCGAAGGCGAGCGCGTCGAATACAGAGGCATCAAGGCATCGTGGCCGCCTGGTATCGAGGACAGGGTTGACGCTTCTCGCCTGAGTCCCGGGCGTGTCGTTTGGCGATCGGACTCCGGCCTGCCCACGGACAAAAGGGAGCAAATATGACAGGAACGAAGGAGAGCGGCGTGTACAATTGGCAGCGCCCCAAATGACTTGAGCGAGAAAGGCAAACCCATGGTCCGATCGACCAAATCCCCTGACGCTGCGTTACGCTGCATCGGCACGACGCTCCAACGCCTCCGAACGAGTCTGTCTCTCTCAGCGCTGACCGGATACGTTCTATTGGCGACTTTTGCCATCGCGCCGTGTGTCGCTGTAATAGATCAAGGTATCGTCGCCATCGACTCGATCTCGCCGCCTCAACAGCGGGTGCATGAGATCATCACACTTCGCGGCACGGGGTTCGGCTCTTTTGCAGTGGGTATAAGTGAGGTTAGATTCACCGAAGATCAACTCACGATTCACAGCGCTACGCCGTATGTTTGGCGTGATGACTTCATTCAAGTGCGGGTTCCCGTCGGCGAGCGAATTGACGGCACCAATCATCCGATCCCCAAGACGCCGTTGGAGGTGCGCGTTATCGGCGTCAACGGAACGAGCGATGCCCATTCATTTAAGGTCATCACCGCACCGGGCGCACTGCTTTCTTTTGTGCAGCGAACTGAGATCGTCAACGACGTGGATGTGTCGACGTTCTTGGGGGACCCCAATCTGAACCTGGCACGAACGAAGGACGCGGAAATCGGAGACGCCAACGGGGATGGATATCCGGACCTGATCGACGATACGTCCAACAACTTGGTCCACTCCACCCATGCGGTGTTGCGAATCAATAACGCCGGGAAGGATTTCTCCGCGATCGCGATGGAGCCGCTTACACCTGACGACGAGGGTAAGTTCGCGACAACCGTGCCACCGGATGGCTGCTACGTCGTGAACGCGATATGCTACGATGCAGATTTCGTCGATCTAACGAACGACGGCCTACCCGAACGGGTTCAGGCGGCCGCATTCGACGGCGGAGCTCGCGTCAGGATTCTTGTCAACAACGATCGTGGCGTCCCGGGACGATTCCGTGAGGACACCGCGACGTGGATTCCCTCTCCATCCTTCCCGGGGTGGCCGGACGATATTTGCCACACGGATATCAATCATGATGGTTTTGTTGATATCTCGGTTGGGCTCCGCTTCAGTTCGCAGGTGCAAGTCTTCGTCAATGACGGCGGAAAGACGTTCGGCCCGGCGATCATCTTGTCCGAGCCGGACGGCGGATCGATGCACGATTCCTTCTTCATCGACGCCAACCACGACGGCCATCATGATGTCATTGGCGTGAACGAGTTGGACGTATCGCGACTGTTCCTGAATACCGGCGACCCGGATGTGAGCTTTACCGTCGCTCAGGCCTTTGATTTCGCCGGTCTTACCGGCATCACCGCTGATTTCAATGCGGACGGCCTGGCTGATTTCGTCCTTGCCAGAGTCGACGCCACCGGTCTGTTTCTTAACGATCCCGACAATCCGGGGACGTTCACTCAATCTTCTCTTCCCGGCGTCATGGGACCGGCTTACGACCTGGAAGTCGGTGACATCAACCTCGACGGCAGGGTTGACCTTATCGCGGCCGTGATCACGACCATCGGCGATGAGGCAGTCGAAATCTGGATGGGTAACGGCGATGGTACGTTCGATCATGTCACGGCAAATGGCGCGCAGACACTGCTGCCGGATCTGGGTAACTACCAACGGTTGTCCGCTGACCTTCTCGACTTCGACCTGGATGGAGACCTCGACCTGTACCTCACTGGCGCCGATGGGCAGGACGTCGGGTTTGGGTTTGGCGTCGTTCCCAACCAGTTCTATGAGAATAAACTGCGCGAGACTGTCGGTCCCGACGAGTTCAGCGCTTTCCGCGGTTTCTACGACTCCGGTGACCTGGACAGCCTTATGGCATCGGATGACGACAAGCTGTGTTACGAACCAGGCATCACTCTCTCCCAAACCGAAGCCCCAGTCACGCTGGACTTCACGGGAACCTTGCCCACCGATTCTCCAGCTTCACTCGATGTGACGATCGAATCGTCAGCGAATACTGTCGGCTTGGAACTCACATTCTCATTCTGGAACTTCAACACGAATTCATGGGATGTTGTCGGTACGGCAGCGCAATCGCTCAACGTCGATACCGTCAGAACGTTTGCCGGCATACCGGCGGATCATGTAGAGCCGGGTACTGGCGAGGTGAGGACTCGATACGAAGTTCGTGTAGTGAGCTTCATATTCCTATTCCCATGGACGGATTGCGTTGACCATGTGTTCTGGACGACAACGAGCTAGCTTCGATGGCAACGGCACCATCGGCCCATCCGCCCTCCTCGCCAACTGGGGGCCGTGTCGGTGAGAAAGGCAGCGAGGCATCGTGGCAGCATGGCATCGAGGAGCAACCACTGTTCCAATCCACGACCCGGTATTGTGCCCACACCCCCGACCCCAAGGTGAGGCAGCTCGCCAGGACCTCCTGGCCGCGCTTCGCTTACAATCCCGCCATGAGTGTTTTTGAGGATCCGCCGAAGCGCGACACGCAATTGCGAGTAATGATGACGAAAGTGGAGAAGCGCAACCTTGATAAGGCTGCCAAAGATCTCGACGTGACCGTGGCAGATCTTGTCCGGACGGCGGTCAACAAATTTGTCGAGAAACACAAAAAACGAAAGAAGAAAACGAAATAGCCCTTGACAGACGGGACAGGCTTGATACATTGCTTGATGTATCAGTCAGCGAGCGTCGTTGACGACAACTCAAGTGCCCCCGCGCTGCTTACACAGCCGGGGGCGTGGATCGAACTCGGTCGAAGGAGTCCGACCGATGAACACTGTAGCTGCATTTGCATCAACGGGTGCCCCCGGA
>CBDUST010000376.1:0-3017 GCA_965369945.1 uncultured bacterium
CCCGTACAACTGGCAGAAGGTCATGTCCGCGCCCCCGCCGACGCTGGTTTCGCGAGTGGCATGCCTCTGCTTTACCCCGCCCTTTCCGGGGTCGGCGTCGACGTTCATTTGACCGGTGAGCACTACAATGCCCGCGATCCCAGCAAGGGTTAGTACAGTCCGTGCGTTCATCGAATCCTCCTCCTCGCGGTCGTTTCTTCTCGGACGTGCGCTCGCAACTCAGCGAGGCGTTGCTCTCCACTGCCGATATGGCAAGGGTACTGGCGATCCCGCCCGATGGAAGGATTTTCCGAGATAAAATCGTCCATATTTCGCTCGTAGGCTATGCACGCTGAACGGCTGAGGCTGCCCCAAGGTTGGGGCCGAAAGACCCGATCTGACCATCCGCCAGAAGGTCCACGCTGGCTGGTCAAGGTCAACCGCTCATCAATCCCCGATAAGAATACCGGGTGCGAGATTGGCACCCGGTGAACGACCTTGAGATCGGTTGATCTAGTTGCTAGTTCGATATCGTCCAGAATACATGGTCAACGCAATCTAACCATGGGTACAGGAATATAAAGCTCACTACTCGAACTTCGTATCGAGTCCTCACTTCACCGGTACCCGGCTCTATGTGAGCTGCCGGTATGCCGGCGAACGTCCTGACCGTATCGTCGTTGAGCGATTGCGTGTCCGTACCTACAACATCCCACATATCCGTGCTGAAGTTCCAGAATGAGAATGTGAGGTCCAAACCGACCGTGTTCGCCGACGATTCGATCGTCACATCGAGCGAAGATGGAGAATCGTTTGGCAACGTTCCGAAGAAGTCCAGCGTGACCGGAGCTTCGGATGGCAAGAGTACGATGCCCGGCTCGTAACACAGATCGCTGTCATCCGATGCCAGAACGTCGGTGAGATCTCCGGAAAGATGGAACCCGCGGAACGCATAGAAGCCGTTGGGTGTGGCTGTAGTTGCGTCATCGAGCGATGGTCCAATCGCCGTGACGATTATCGAGGTGGGCCACCCCGGCTTGAACAGGCCGATCTCGATCTCGGCCTCGGCTGGCGGCGCATCCGCTTCGAACCGGAAGTTGTACAGGGTTCCCCAGCGCACAGCATTGGCGTCCGGGTTGGATTCGAACGACTCGGTTTGCCAGACCATCCGGCCCGCGCTGCGCGACATGGCCCAATCGGTGCCTACGAATGGCTCGCCGGAGTGGTAATCCACATCATGGAAGCCGTCGTTGAGTACCTCCACCGCATCGTCGACGGGAACGAAGATCGATCCGGCTGCGCGATCTGAGTTCATGTTGTAGAGCGCGTATTGGTATTCCCAGTAGCCGTTGCCGAGATCGGTGACCTTGTAACCCAGGAACAGACGTCCGTCGAGGGGCAAGTCGATCGGTGTGATGGCGACCTGCGGATCAACCGCTTGCCAGGCATAGAGGGCGGCCAACTCCTGCACGGTGGTGCCGGCGAAAGACCCGATTTGCCCATCCGCCAGAAGGTTCACGCCGCGATGCGAAACGTTGTTGTAGCCGTTGCCCGCCTCCGCATCGTCAGGCGTGACGTAGTGGCTCTCGACCCAATAGATCGCGTCGGGGTTCTGGTCCGGCAGAACGTCAGGCAGATGAACTTGGAGGCGCCCGGACACCGTGCCATCAGGCGGTGTGGGGTGTGGGAATGGGAACTCACCGGTGTACGGATTCACCTGGGACTTCGGACCAAGGTAATAGTGCTGGCCGTTGAGCCATCCGTTGTACGGGTCCGAGCAACCAACACCAAGCCAGTCACAGCTCCCATTAGATTGACAGTTGCCGCAAGCGTTGCCATCCAATGCGCAGAAGCCGTGCTTGAGCCAACTTTGACCAATCTGTTCAAAGTGCCCTTCCTTGAGGCGAAACATATTGGCGCCGATCACAGGATGTCTGTTGGAGAACGGTCCGCTGTCGCGCCACGAGAGTTCCTCATCGCCGACGTTGCAGGAAATGGTGCCGATGGAGTAGGCGCGGATGTCGCCTTCGGTCCCCCAGTTCTCTGGGTCATAAAGTTTCCAGACCATGACATCAGGCCCAATCGTGCCGCCGAGCACGTCCTGGGCACCGGTCTTGTTGAATCGTCCGTCCTTTCCGGGATCTGCGTCGACGGTAATTTGACCGACAAGCATCGCGATGCAGGCGATGCCGACGAGGGCTAGGACAGGTCTTGCAGTCATCGATCGCTCCTCCTTGGTGGGGGCCCGTATCCTCTCTGACGTACAGGCACCACGAACTGCGACCCTCGTCTCAGGGCTCGCTACCGGAAGGTTACGCGCCAAGAGAGCTGGCGAAAACCTTTTTAGGATAAAATTATCCATTTTATTCCCCCAATCGCTACGCGCCGACCCGCACCGCGATTTTGGACCGTTCCAAGCACGCTGTGTCAGATTCCCGTTAGGTAATGATCTCGCCAGCGTCCGGGTGTTCAGGCTTCGGTGGCGGGCTCGCTTCAGCCGATCCCAACCGGCATGCCGATGAAAGAGGCCGAGATGGGATTCGAACCCATGAATAACGGATTTGCAATCCGTCCCCTTAGTCCACTTGGGTACTCGGCCGAGTACGCGAAGAATACGCAGCGGACGCCGAATCTTCAACGATTTCAGCAGTTTGGATCGACTTCGTGGGGCCTCGCTTCCACGCGCGCGGTGCTCTGGGGCCGATATCATCACCCACGGCTCCCCGCCCTCCGTCGACTCGCCGACTCGTGCCGCGCGGGTGACCAGCTCCGGTCGGCGTAGTCGGGGCTGGCCTCTTCCCCGCCTGTTGCTGCGAGTGTATTGATAAAAAAAACAGACCGCCGTAGATTCGGCGGTCCGTCAGTAAATGAATCAGTGTTATTTTCGACGTAAGGAACGAAGGCTCAGCGACGACGACGACGACGGCCGACAAGACCAGCCATTCCGAGCAGCGCAAGCGCGCCGGGTGCCGGGAGGTTCTTACCGGTGATCGTAATGGCACCGCCCCAATCCAATGGGGGGTCGCCGAACGTGTTGC
>CBDUST010000377.1:0-2897 GCA_965369945.1 uncultured bacterium
CCTGCCCGTGCGGTTTTTCACAGCCGGACCGCACGGGCAGGATGCCCGTGCCACCGGAATTCATGGCTGTTCTGCTAGAGGCTACTAGCAGGATCGCCCTCCGTCAGCCCCCGGAACTTTTGCTATCGCCAATGGCGGTAGCGCCGCCTCCAGCTTGCCACGCACTTTGGGCCACAATAGGAGCGCTTCAACGATCATCCACACTTCCAGCGCAAGCGTCGCAAATCCAATGATAACCAGCACCCATTTGGGATCGCCCTGGTTCGGGTTGATCCACTCAGGAAGCGACATCCCCATCGCCCATGCAGGCATGACCAACATGAACAGCATCGGTGGAACGACAAACCACACCGGCAGCTTGCGCCTCCACAACCAGAACCCGATCACGAGGAATGCCAATCCGCCGAGCAACTGATTCGTCGCGCCGAACATGGGCCAGAGGATCATTCCGCCCGTTCCCGCCGATTGCCACGACCATTCTTGGCCCGGTGCCGGCAGCGCCGCCAGCGCACCGGCAATCAAAATCGCAAATATCGTTGCGGCGTGTTTGTTGGTCAGCCATACGAGCGGACTCTTACTCCCTCTCCCCCTGGGAGAGGGTTGGGGTGAGGGTGAACTGCAATAAACGAACGTTCCGGCAAGTTCCTGCACGACATACCGCTGAAGTCTGCAAGCCGTGTCGAGCGTCGTGCCCGCAAACGACGCGACCAGCACACCCATCAACGCGACAGCGACCGCAGCGGGGATGCCTATCGCCTTGAGAAAATTCGCCGAGCCGTCAACGAATGCGCCGACTTTGGCGGCCAAGCCCAAGCCACCCCAATTGTCGTAACGAGCCATATACGCAGCTTCGCCGGTGACGATCGCCCCTGTGCCAAGTCCCTCGGTCACGCCAAGCCCTAGCCCGGCAACACATGCGAGAATCACAAGCGTGGCCAGAAATCCTTCCGTCAACATCGAACCGAAGCCGACGAACTGCGCATCAGTCTCGCACTTGAGTTGTTTGCTCGATGTGCCGGAGCTGACCAGACAGTGAAAACCACTAATCGCGCCGCAGGCGATCGTAATAAACAGAAACGGGATCAACATCGGCGCACCCTTCGGCGTCCATCGCACCAGCGGCGCTGCGATCTCTAACGGCTGACGCACAGCATCTTCGCCTACAGGCGCTCCGCCGAAAAACGCTGCGATCACCAAGCCGACCAGAATCAATCCCAACGCTGTGAGCAGTTGCAAGCTGTTGATGTAATCGCGAGGCTGCAGCAACGTCCACACCGGCAAAACCGATGCAACGTAGGAATACACCAGCAGTACGCCGACCCAAACGATCGTCGGCCAAGATGCCATCCACGCATTGAGCGCTCCAAGCCCGAGTTCTTTGGAATCGCCGACTGTGAAGAAATTCACATCGCCAAACACCACCGTCACATACATCACTGCCAAAGCAAGCAGCGAAGGAAGCAGCAGATTGACGCCCTTGCGGTGCAGATACAACCCGATCACGATCGCGATCGGTATCTGCACAGTGCAGGGAAAAATCGCAGCAGGGTATTGTCGGAAAACCGCTGCAATCACCAGCCCGAAGATCGCCAGCACGATCGTAAGTGCCATGAACAGGACACATAGGAACATGATCCGCACGCGCGGATTGAGCACGCGCCCCGCAATCTCCCCAACCGTTTGACCGCGACTGCGCAGCGACACAACAAGCGCACCGAAATCATGAACCGCACCGATGAGGATCGAACCAAAGAACACCCACAACAATGCCGGAAGCCAACCCCACATCACCGCAATCGCCGGCCCGACGATCGGCCCCGTTCCCGCAATCGACGTGAAGTGATGCCCAAAGACAATTGCCTTCTTCGTCGGCACATAATCGCGATCGTCGTTCAGCTCAACGCTGGGCACCTTCGCATCGGGATCGAGCTTGAATATCTTCCGCGCCAGCCATCGGCCGTAGGTGTGGTACGCGATCAAGTACCCAACGAGTGCCCCAACAGCGATCAGCAGCGTTCCCATCGACGTGGCCTCCTGCTCAATGAACCTCCGCCCATTCTAATGTATTGCTTCCGCGGCGATCTGTGAGCCAACAAAAGAGCCACAGAGAGACACAGATGAACTCAGACAATGGGAAGTCTGTATTTGACGCAAATTACCGGAGAGCAACGTCCCACCGTCGTAGAATGATATTGTGAAGCGCCGCCTGTTCAAGCTCGTTGTGTTCCTTGTTCTCGGCGCGATCGTCAACGTTGCCGTGGCGTGGGCGTGCGGCGCCTGGCTCGACACGCTCAACGCTGATCAGGTTGCACGGATCAGTTCAATGGACTCGCCGCGTTTGGCGATCCTGATCAATACGAGACTGGGTGCCACCCGTGTCACATGCCGCAGAGTGGACGAGCCGTACAAAGCGAACCTATACACACCACTCGGGCGGGCACCGTACTGGAGTCGTGGCCGTCTGTCTCCCGACCAGGTGAGCCTGCGATACCGCCCGGTCGGCTCAATCATGTGGAGCGCAGTAGATGAAGCGCGAGGTTGGCCGTTGCGCGCGATGATGTGGTGGGCGGACATGAAGTCGAATCCTTTAACCGGAGCCACTCTAGCGGTCACCGTTGAACACGGACTTGATCTCTCAAATCTTGCTGTGACGCCGGAGTTCAGAAGCGCCCTGCCGGTGAAACCCATCTGGCCCGGCTTCGCGATCAACACAGCCTTTTACGCTGCGATCCTGTGGATGCTGACACTCGGCCCGTTTACGGCGCGCCGAATCGTCCGCCGCAAGCGCGGCCACTGCATCCAGTGCGGCTACAACCTGCGCGGACATTCCGGCGGCGGGGTTTGTCCGGAGTGTGGGGCGAGGCATTGAACCTACGTTGGCTCATCTTTGACTATGT
>CBDUST010000378.1:0-2886 GCA_965369945.1 uncultured bacterium
CATCACGGCGCATTTTTCCGTCCGCATGGGTTCAACTTCATGGCGAGCTTCGGCCGAGCGCGACCCGAGCCGACCACGACGTCGGGCGAGCGCTTTGCTCATGGCACTCCGGATGGTTACCAGTTCTTCCTCGACCTTGGTCCGCTGACAAACGCCAATGATCGCCACTTCAAGGGTGAAATCGCCTTTTGGAATAAGATCGTCGAACACCCCAACTATGACGAGTTCTGGCAAGCGCGAAATATCCTGCCCCACCTATACAATGTTCCGCCAGCCGTGATGACCGTCGGCGGGTGGTTCGACGCAGAAGATCTCTACGGCCCGCTGAAGATCTACGGCGCAGTCGAGCGGAACAATCCCGGCATCTCCAACACGATCGTAATGGGCCCCTGGCCGCACGGCGGATGGAACCGCAGCGACGGGGACAGGCTCGGCTCGATCCGTTTCGGCGGCAAGCACTCGTTGATGTTCCGCGACCAGATTCAGCTCCCGTTCTTCAACTATCACCTCAAGGGCAAGGGTACTTTGGATCTGCCCGAGGCCTATGCCTTCGAGACCGGCGCGAATCGCTGGCGAAGGTTCGATCAATGGCCACCAGCCGAAGTTCAGCCAAGTCAGTTGTATTTCCATGAGGGAGGTCGACTGTCATTCGAGCCGGCTACATCGCAGGACGACGCCTTCGACGAATACATCAGTGATCCGAGCAAGCCGGTGCCGTTCACGGAGGACGTCGCGACGGGAATGACGCGCAACTACATGACGGACGATCAGCGATTCGCGGCTCGCCGCACCGATGTGTTGACATATCAAACCCCGGTGCTGGAGGCAGCCGTGACACTGGCCGGTCCGATCCTCGCCGACTTGTGGGTCGCGACTTCAGGCACAGCAGGCGATTGGGTCGTCAAGCTGATTGATGTGTTTCCCGACGACGCGCCGGATTACGATGATACGCCTCAAGGCAAGCACATGGGCGGCTATCAGATGATGGTCCGCAGCGAGGTCATTCGAGGTCGCTTCCGTAATAGTTACGAGCACCCCGAGCCGTTCGTTTCCAACGAACCGACGAATGTGACGCTCGAATTGCTGGATGTCTTGCACACGTTCAAGCGGGGTCATCGAATCATGGTGCAGGTTCAAAGCACATGGTTCCCGCTGGTGGACCGCAACCCGCAGAAATATGTAGACAACATCTTCCTTGCGGATGAGGAGGATTTCATCAAGACGACCAACCGCGTCTACCGTTCGCAGCAACACCCTACCCGACTTCACGTCGGCGTGCTGCCGGGACACGCACCGTAAGTGCTATCGCTCGAATCGTATCCGCACGTTGACGAACTCGAAGTCGTCAAGGTCGCCGCCGCGCACGCTGCGAATGTGCAACGTATTCGTCCCTTCGACGAGCCATTGAATCGGAAACTGGGCGGTGAATTCGCCGAAGCTTCCATTTCGCGGCGCCTTATTCAAGAACCGATCAAGAAGATGGCCGTTGATTCTTATCTCGTTGTTCACCTGGACGCCTTTGACGAGCAAGACAATCTCCGCCTGATCCGCATCAGTTGAGAGATGGCCGGCCGTGATTTCAAATCCAGATTCGAAAATCGTCCCCTCGGCCTTCCTTTGGAACCGACTGTTGATACGCCCGTCGAACCGGTCGTTGCCCAGATGATGAACTTCCGGGACTGCTTCGATCGCGATAACATCGTGATGCTGCGGTTCGAGTTGGAAATCACGGGTCACGGTCCCGCGCTTCAGGTCTTGCGACGCGACATTCACGGCCCCGGGCACGTAACCCGCATGTGACGCTGATACCGCGAAGAAATCAGGCAGATCCGCCGCGATGAGCACGTAGCGGCCGGAGGCATTGGCGGTCGCCGTTAGCGCAGGGGCATCGACGCGGTCTATCCGGATCACAGCTCCCGGCAGCGGTGCGCCACTCGTCGCATCCGTGACCACGCCGCGGATCATGTTGGGAACTTCCGCAGTCTCGGCGCTCAGAAATCTTGGCAGATATCGGTAATACACCTCGAGCGTCAGCGCGCAGATCGCGGTCTGATAGACACGTCCGCCCACCTCTGCCCAATCACCTTCGGGATTCCAACTTCCAGCGGCGAGACCGTTCGTTCGTTGATGCGCAACCAGTTGATTCTTGACGTGCTCGTTCCAACGCTCCCACTCATCGCCTTGGTGTTGGAACAATGCGAGCGTGGCGTAATACCAATAGTAGGTGCTGAGGTCGGTGTCCCAATCCGGTGGATGTGCAAGCAGGTACTCAGCTGATTCCTGCATGTGCGGATCGCGGCGAGTATGGCCGAGCAGTTGCCGAACGAACATCGCCTCGGCGGTCATGGCCGGTGTCACCTCGCGGTCAGGCTGATAGGAATAGAGCCCGGGCCGATTGGGACCGGTCACCAAGTTCAACCAATTGCCCGCAACATCGAACGCCTCGCCGGGCACATCCAGGCCGCAGCGTCGGGCACTGGTCAGAGCCATCATCTGCCATCCGAGCACCGACGTGTCGCCAACTTGCCCCGGCGCGTACCGCCAACCACCAACACCCGTATTCCTGGCTGCGTAAATAAATCGGATCGCCGATCGGACCGGCTCGACAAGCGACGGATCACCCGTCATACCAAACGCTTCGGCTAAGGCGATGGACGCGATGCCATGGCTGTACATCGATTCCTCGCCCATCAAGTCGCCGCCGGCCCGTTGCTGTTTCACAAGCCAACTCAGGCCGCGATCCACGACTTCCTGATAGGGCCCTTCGTTGAAGTGGGTCTGATCGGTACCGAGGAAACAAAGCAATGCGAGACCGGTCAGGGCAATATCGACATCGACCTGGGTCCCCCCACCGCACTCGCCGCAGCGATCGTCGAATCGTGCCCC
>CBDUST010000379.1:0-2854 GCA_965369945.1 uncultured bacterium
AAAACATGGTCAACGCAATCCAGCCATGGGAACAGGAATATACAGCTCACTACACGAACTTCGTATCGAGTCCTCACTTCACCAGTACTCGACTCTACATGATCCACCGGATTGCCGGCAAACGTCCTGACTGTATCGGCGTTGAGCGATTGCGCGTCCGTACCAACAACATCCCACGAACTCGTGTTGTAGTTCCAGAATGAGATTGTGAGTTCCAAACCGACCGTGTTCGCTGACGATTCGATCGTCACGTCGAGTGAAGCTGGAGAATCGTCTGGCAACGTTCCTAGAAAATCTAGCGTGACCGGAGCTTCGGCGGGATTGAGCACGATACCTGGTTCGTAGCACAGCTTGTTGTCATCCGATGCCAGAAGGGAGTTGAGATTTCCGGAATCATGTACTCCGCGGAACACATCAACGTCGTCGGGTGGAGTTACTTCGTCGTTTGGAAACACGATCACGTTCGTGTAGATGTCGGCATCGCCGGCGCTGGTGTCGAGATAGATCGGGTAGACCCGCTCACCCGCGACGGCCATCCCGAGATAATCGCCGATGAAATCTCCTCCGGAACTCAATGCGCTATTCCAGGAGTTCGGCGTGAGACGAAACTCGTGCCAGGTATCGCCGCCGTCGTCGCTGTACGTGTAGTAGGCGTCGAACCAGCCGTTGAAGGCGTTATCGTTCTGCACGGTGTGGCGAGAATCGAGGAAGACGATATGGATTCGCCCCCGCTCATCGACCTCCAGCCAGGGGAAAAACTGGTCGCCCGGCGGGTCGGCGTCGCCGTTGATGACGATTGGGGTCGTCCAGCTCGTCCCTTGATCGGTTGACTTGGTGAAGTACAGATCGACGTTGGCATTGCCGTCGACGATGTTGGTCGTGTCGAAGTAGACCGAGTAGAGCGTTCCGTCGTTCGCATCGACATCGAGGTAGCACGCGATGGGCACGCGAAAGTTCCCCGGGAAGCGCGAGCCGTCAAACGGGGACCACGCGTCCATGCGCACGGCGATCGTGTGGGTGGTGAAGCTTGCCCCGCCGTTAAGGCTCCGTTTGAGTCTCATGTAGGCGCCGTTGACGAAGTCCCAATAGGCGACATACACCTCGCCGTTCGGTCCTACTCGGGGGAGGAATCCCAAGCCCCACCCGAAGCTGAGCGGATTCGTCCAGGTGTCGCCCATGTCGTCGGACCAGATAATGCCGAGGTTGTAGGCGATGTACAGTCGGGTGGAATCGGGATTGCCCGGAGTTGGTCCAGTGGTCATCCAGCCTTTGTCGACGAACCCGAGCTCTGCCATCACCGGCGGGTTGAACTCCTGCTGGTCCGGATCGAGCCGAGCCACGTAGATCCCGCCGTTGTCGTCGAAGCTCATCGCGCCGGCCCAGAGGGTCCCGGTGCGATTGTCGAACGCGGTGAACGGATCGCCCTCGACGCCTGATTGATTGACGGGCGGCGGTCGAAGAAGAAAGTCGCTCCATGTCTTGCCGCCGTCGAAACTGAGGCTGAAGCCCGACCTCCACGCATCCAGACGATAGTCGTTCCACCCGGCCACCACACGAAGCGGATCCATCTCGCTGGCCGCGGCGGTGGTCTCGTTCGATGCGGCCGTCCCTCCGCCCAAGTCAATACGCACCTGTGGTCCGATCGTCGGCATCTGGCCCGAGGCCATCAACGCCGGCATCAACAGGGCTACGTGGAAACCAACGAGCACTACGTTGGACCGGCGAGGCCTCAAGCCTCCGACGCACATACTGATGAACATTTATCTATCGCCTCCGTCATCGGATCTCAGGCGGCATCGCCAGGCAATGCCTCGGGCGTCCAGTCACTAAGGATACCCTCTGCCTTAGTATCAGGGACACCGAAATACCTGCTGAACCGCGAAAAATCTCGGCAAGGTGCGTGGATCATCCAGATTCCCCCTGCGAATACCAATGGCAAGTGCTACAGTGAGATTGCTTGAAGCGCCCGGAGGAAGCTTGGAGAGTTTGGAGAACCGGAATGAGCTCGATCGGACATCGCGTCGTGTTGATCACCTTCTTGGCCGTAACGATGTTTGCCGTCGGCTGCCAATCAGCGCAGCCCTCACCCGTTGCCGGCATCAAACC
This sequence comes from uncultured bacterium, assembly GCA_965369945.1. Taxonomy (GTDB): domain Bacteria; phylum Planctomycetota; class Phycisphaerae; order Phycisphaerales; family SM1A02; genus JADFNO01. The sequence continues at coordinate 2,107 of CBDUST010000379.1, forward strand.
ACCGCCGTCGCCGGAGAATGTCAAGGAAGCGCGGTTCCATCAGGCCATCGAAGGTCTGAATTTCGAGACCGGCTTTGTCGTAGTCGATGCGATCGGTCGGCGGCCCAATGCGCGACTCGCCTCAAAGCTCCACGCCGATGGAATTCAGGCGTATAACCAAAACCGAATCATCGATGCGGTTACCTTGCAAAACAAGGCGGTGCACGCCGATCCGAATCTAGCTGTGGCCTACAACAGCCTAGGCCGAGCGCTCATCGGTGAAGGTGAAGGCGGACTTGCAGCGGCGGCCTTCCGCACGGCGCTGGCGCTTGACGAGCAATACACTGAAGCGCGATTCAACTTGTCGTACGCAGTCGCCGGACTTGGCAATCAGGACGAAGCGATCGAACTCATGAACGGCGTAGTCCAGGATCAGCCGAACAATATCGAAGCGCACGAACGATTGGCCATATGGAACTATTACGTCGGCGAATATGAGACTGCCTGGTCGCACGTGCATCAAGCGCGGCATCTCGGCCACACCATGCCGCCGCAGTTCATGGTTCTGCTTCAACAGCAGGCGCCGGATTCGTAGTTACCACCGCATCGCAACGATCGAGTGGCTACGGCTAATTCTCAACGGCCCTGAGCACGAGAGCGTTCGCGCCGTAATCCTTCAGACCACCGAGCGCCGGTCCGCCGATGGGCTCAGCGAAGATGATATCGTTGCCATCGATCCGGTGTACGTGAAGGAATGCGTCAGAGCCGG
>CBDUST010000380.1:0-2825 GCA_965369945.1 uncultured bacterium
ATTTGCAGGACAACAAGCTGATCCGCCCACGGTGTGACTACACCGGCCCGCATGGTTCGCCGTATGTGCCGATGAACGAGCGGTGAAGATAAACACAAGTAAAGAAACCGGCCCGGAAGCCGGACCTGAGGCCTTGTGAAGGTCCGGGTACGATCAACAAGCCACGCCCAACAAGCCATATACGCTGCGGGAACCTGAATTGATGGAATCGGGATGTCCGGTGCGCTTTGACGGTTTTGTGCGCACGCACCCGGACCTTCGCAAGGCCTCAGGTCCGGCTTCCGGGGGGACTCACTTCGTCATTTGGGGGTAGATCAGTACGCGGTCGTGCGCTAGCAACAGCAAGTCAGCCGCGCCGTCGCCGGTGATGTCGGCGACCAGGACTTCGCTGGGTTGGAATTCGCGCGAGTCGCCGCCGGAGAAGATCTTCGTTTCAAAGACCTTGAATCCGGTGGCGTATAAGAGTCGACGCGCTTCGCTGAACGTAAAGATTTCGCACATCTGCTCACCTGCATCGAGCGAGATGAGATCCACGTAGCCGTCGCCGTTGATATCACCGGTGGCCAGCTCGTGTTGCACACGGCGTTCTTCATCGGTTCGCCAGGATGCGAATTCCTCTAGCGAGATGCGTTCCCCGGTCAGCCGAATTACCGCGAACCCATCATCGCCAACGGCCAGCAAATTCTCGCTTGCATCGCCGGAGAATGCTCCGGCATAGATCGCGCTGAATGAGAAGCCGTGCACGTCGAGAGATCGCAGTTGATGCCAGTTTGTGTTGGAATCATCGCCCCGCCCAAGGATAAGCAAGCGATCGTTTTCACGATCGGCGGCAACGATACGATCGCCTAGAATTGCCAGTGATACAAGCTTGGCGGAACTGTCAGCGATGTTGATCTGCTCGACGACCTGCCACCCGGGGCTGACTCCCGGAGCCGGCGCCGGTTCGTACCGCACGGCCCGCACATAGTTGCGATCGGCAAGCAACAGCTCATCGTGTTGATCGCCGTCAATATCGAAGACAACAGTATTTTGGGCCGTGGCCGCTTTGACCAGGCCGTACTGACCCATGTCCTTTGATTCGGTAAGTTGGAATCCATCGTCGGAGGCGTGAAGCATGGTCATCGGCTTGTCGCGCGTAAATAGCAACAAGTCGGTCCGACCGTCCTGATCCGCATCGAGCGAAAGAATCGTCTCCGGCGAACGGCTCAGACTTCCAAGGTCGATCGTCTCGGTTCCGCCTTGCATGTCAGACAGCACAATCTGGTAACTGCGCCCGGACTTGACCACGGTGGCCACGCGCGGGCCGTCTTCAAGGTTTACCAGATTCAATGCGACAGGCGTATGTCCCTCGGGAATTGCCAGCGGCGAGGGATATGGCACGCCTGCGCTGGTTACGTCCGACCACCCGACGACGCCTTCTTTTTCCGAGAGCACGAAGAGCTCAGCTGACGCATCGTCATCCACGTTGCCCGCTGCGAGATAGTCAACATCCGCGTAGCAGGGATAGGATTCGCCTGGCTGTAAGCCCTTGCCTTGCACCTGACGGTAGACCGCAAGTGCATTGGCCTGCGTATTGGTGGCGACCAGGTCCAACAGGCCGTCGCCGTCCACATCGACAACAGCGACATCGCGCTTACGATTTCCCGCATCCTCGAACCCGTGGATGAGCATCGCGGCGTCTTGATCGCCGGTGGGCTCGATTTGCTCGTGACTCAATTCATACAGGGCGAGGCGCTTGGAGACGCGCTCGATGACAGCTAAATGTGCTGCGGTTTGACCAGGCAGACGAACGGGCTCGAACTCGATCAACGGCGGCATCTCGAAGCGCCGTTGCGGGCCGAGCACGGCAACTCCATCCTCATTCTCTCCAAGCCACAACCGAATCGGCGCGCGATCGTCCGGGGAAATCGCTGCGATGTCGGTTCGTCCGTCACCGTTGTAATCTTCGAGTCGAAAGGCCACGATGCGCGCATCAGCTGAGAGTTCCAACGGTTCACCGAGGCTCGTCCCATCGAGTGTCCAGATGTGCAGCGCACCATCAACCAGGGCCAGTAGCTCGGCGGTCTCGTCTCCCAACACGTTGGCGACTGCAAGCCCATCACGGTTCGCGGCGAGTTTCTTGACGCGATGCCGGCGTTCGATGCGGAACTCGCCATCGGTTGTCTGTCGCATGAATACCAACTCCGGCGGTGTGCCGGCGTAGACGAGATCCATTTTCCCGTCGCCATCGAAATCGAATGGGACCACTGCCGAGACGCGATGGCTGACCGACAATTCCTGTCGGCGGAACCGCCAATGCTCCGGTAGCTCGTTGACTCTGCCCGTCGGGGCGATCTGATCCTGCGGGGTCGCGCCGGCCTTTTGATAGTGCACTTCAATTCGGCTGGCGTGGTTGTTGACCACGATCAGGTCAAGAAGCCCGTCGCCGTCGATGTCCGCGACGGTCATCGGCCCAGCGTTGCGGCCGACCTTGACCATCTCCAACCCGTCAAAGCCGAAATAGCCGGCGAGGTCCGGCTCCTGGCCCAATGCCGAACCGACAAAGGCCAGGAGCAGTCCTACGAGCGTCAAACAAGCGGTGCGAGGTAGCATGAGGCGATCCTAGCTTGGAAAGGGACGCAAGGGTGAAGCTGATCCGGCCGATTCATCCTTCAGAATCCAGTGGATTATCGTCACCATCCTATACTGGCTTTGATTAGGATTCGCTGAACATGAGACGCCTCATCACATCGCGGAGTTTGTGGGTCGCCATTTGGGCGGTGGGCATGTCCAACCTTGCGGCTGGGGACGTGATCACCCTTAAGAGCGGAGCCGTGCTTCAGGGG
>CBDUST010000381.1:0-2825 GCA_965369945.1 uncultured bacterium
GCTGGAGGTCGGCGTCGGGCGAATTGTGATTGTGACCGGGCACCTCGCGGGGTTCTATCATGCTCTTCAGGCCCGGTATCCCAACGTAGTGCAATTGGTGCACAACCCGTACTACGCCGATTCCGGAAGCATGTATTCGCTGTACTGTGCCCGCCGTTACGTACGTGAGGACTTCTTGCTGCTGGAGTCCGATCTGATTTACGAGCGCGAGGCACTCACCACTTTGCTCGAGTATCCCGAGGACAACGTCGTGTTGCTTTCGGGTTTCACGAAATCCAGCGATGAGGTTTTCGTCCAAACGAACAGCGGTTGCCTGGTGGCGATGTCCAAGGACCGCGACTCGCTGGGGCCGCACGTCGCGGGCGAATTGGTCGGCATCTCCAAGATTTCTCAGAGGCTCTACCGGGTCATGCTGCAAAAGTCCGTGGAACGTTTTCACACGACGCGCCACATGGACTACGAGACCGATTGCCTGGTGGCGGCGGCCCGCGTCATCCCCGTGAATTGTCACGTCGTCGAGGATCTCGCCTGGTCCGAGATGGACGATGAGTGGCAACTGATCCGCGCACGGGACAAAGTCTATCCGGCGATTCTCCAGCGGGACAATCAGACGGCACCCATCGCCCGCGAAAGCGGCCAGGACGGGCGACGACTGCGGAATCTTCGTGCAGCGTTATCTGACCGGGCCGGGGCAGCGGTCCTTGCTCGTGAGGGAACGAAAAACCCTCAATGAACAATCGTGATCACGGACACTCGGACGACGAGTCCGCACCCGGAACGAATCGTTGCGATCTTCCGGGGCGATCGCTTCGACCGAGCATGCTTCGCTTCGTCAAGGACGCTGCCAACCTTGTCACGTTGGCAGGGCTTTTCTGCGGGGTTGGGAGCATCTACTTCGCAATACGAGGCATCTTTCCGGCGGCGATGATCGCCATGCTCTGGGCCGTCTTATTCGACTGGTTCGACGGATCCATCGCCCGTCGAACGCGCGGCCGAACCGATGAGTTCCGAGCCTTTGGCGGCCAGCTCGACTCCCTGGTGGATATGGTCAGCTGCGCCGTTTGTCCGGCCGTCGTGCTGCTGAGCTATGGGCAGTTCAGCCCGTGGTTCTTGCCGGGAGCGTTGATGTTGACTGCAGCCGGTGCGGTACGTCTAAGCTACTTCAACGTGTTTGGTCTTGACGACGATTCGACTTTTCTGGGCCTATCGATCGACAATAACAGCGTCGTCGTTCCGTTGGTCTTCCTGCTCGACGGGTTGCTCAGCCGCAGTGCCTTTGCGGCGGTCCTGTACATGACGATCGCGGTGCTGGCCATCCTGAACGTCGTCCCGTTCCGAATGCCCAAACCGGGCGGCCGATGGTACATCGTCATCACGGTCTACGTTCTGGGCATGACGGTCCTGTACGGTTGGCGGCTGTGGACACAGTCGCTCTGACCCGGATGATTCATCACACCGTTCACGTGTGATTCTATCTTGCGCACAAGTCCTTCGCCGTCGCTAAAGTCGAGATGGGCGAAGGCACCCCGATTGGGCTGACCACCTTGCAGATGTCGTGGATCGACGGATCCCATCTGACCGCGTACGCAATCGGCCAGTTCGTGTGGGGCATTTGCGGCGACAAGCTGGGCACGCGCCGGGTAGTTCTGGCGGGAATGCTGGCTTCGGTCGCGGCGGCGCTGGCCATGGGGGCGTCGACGCTGGCGGCGTCCATTCTCCTGGCCGGATTGCTGCTGCTGCCGAAATGGAACGCCTTGCCGCCGACCGCTGGCGATGCGAAAGGGAAAGCCTACGAGGAAGAAGGCTAGGAATCAAAGAACACGCCTTGCAGGTCACACGTTTCCCGATCGGATGGCGTGCAAGAATTCTTACTCCACACGGCGTAGCTTGAAGAAGTGGTTCTGTAATCTGGGCCAAGCGATGTTTAGTTGGGAGAGCGCTCGGGGCAGAGCCCAGAGGCTAATCGGCGTGGTCCCTCTGAGCGCCCACCACATCAAGAAACCAAGCGTGGGAGAATCCTTGGGCAAGAAAGGTAGCCACTTGCGACGCAGATCAACCAACTCCTCGGCAGTCTCCATGCTGTTGTAACCGTAGTTCCGCCGGACTTCCACGCGAAAGGGTCCCGCGTTCTCAAACAGTTGATGGTACAGACTTACGCTTCGGTAGACTGCCTGATACTCGCCTCGTGCCAAGGATACGCCCTGCTGCACCGTCGATTCTCGGAGGATGATCGAACCCTCTTTGCTAAGGCGGTGTTTCAAAGAGTGGAGCAGCGCCAGGACGTCAGCGTTCTTCAGATACATACACAGGCCACCCAGGAAGATCATGTCAAATGATCCTTCCGGAATGCTTTTCCGACCGTCGCCTTCGAAGATCTCAACATTGGGCAGGCGAGCCACTCTTTCCCTAGCAGCCTTCACCATCAAGGGACTACGGTCGATCCCAATGACAGTTTTGTAGCGCTTGGCGAAGATCTCGGTCCAGGCCCCCGCCCCACAGCCAACGTCAAGCACTCGCCCTGAGACACACACTGCGTCGAGCCAATTACTAACAGTGCGTATCTCTTTGCGTAGTCGATATCGGGTCGCACTGGCTGGCAGATTGTGCTCATGGGCCATCATGCTGACAGTGCCTGCTGTGCCTCCCCCTACACCATTGAAATAACGCTTGACAGTTGCATCATCGATCTGGTGTTCGGTGGAGGTGTGGTAATTCATCGGCATTACCTTTGAGCCAATAGCAGACTTGACTTCCTTTCGGAAGGGCTCGCCCCGAGGGATGCGCACCTTCGAGTACCGTCACATGTCAAGTTACTAATGAACTGA
>CBDUST010000382.1:0-2622 GCA_965369945.1 uncultured bacterium
GCGACCTCCGAGGTACTGCGGTTGGCTTGGATAGCCCGGCGAATACGCTCGTTGGTCTTGTTCACCGCCTCATCGATCGCGTCGTACATCAGCTCATTGAAGTAGTCGCCAAGATCGGCGAACTCCTGGCCGACGGGAACGGTGAACTGATCCGTTTCATGCGCGACGGCATTGAGGCTGAGTGCCGCTGTTATGAAAATGGCGAGGCTGAAACTGCGAAGCATTGAACATTCTCCACAGTGAGAAACTTCGTGCGACGCTGAACGAGCGATCGCAGGTGGGTCTTCCAGCCGCGGCTGAATACGTTCAGTCACGGTGAGCGAGGCAGACCAAGGTGACTTAGCACGCGATCAGCGAGATTCTCGACCGAGTAATACGCTGCGACTCTCGGACCTGCCTCAGAGAGTCGGCGATAAACGTCCTCGTCTTTGGCGATTGTGGCGATTTTATCGGCGAGATCTGCCGAGTCCCAAGCTCTGAAGTGTAGACCGCCTGTTTCGCCCTCGGCTTGAATGGCGCCTGCCACCCCGCCGTAGTCGGGAACGACAACGGGCGTGCCGTGCGCCATTGCCTCCACAGGCACCATCCCAAACGGCTCCCGGTGAATCGAGGGATACACCACACACCGACTGGCGAAAAACAACGCCGTGCGCAGCTCGTCGGAAATATGGTTACTCCACATGACCGGGCAACGCAGATCATCCGCCAGCTGCCTACACACGTCAGAGTATTTCTGTCCAAACAACGTGGGCCCGCAGATCGCCAGTTGAATATCCAAACCGTCGCGGCGCAAAATGTTGGCGGCATACAGCAGCAGGTCGATCCCCTTTTCCGTGTCACGCCGGCCCAGATAACTCACCAGCGGAACATCGCGGCGAAACTCCGGGAACTTCTCAGCGACTCGATCCGCTGCTTGTGCCTTCTCGTTCGGTACGCTGGCGGGAACGCCGGGCGGAATCCCGCGCAACCGATCCTTCGGCACGCCGATGTCCTCGGCCACTCGATCCACGTAGTCGTCGCTGACCGCAATCGCCGGCCAATCGGACTGATCCACCGTCTCGACAAGCCGGGTGAACAGTTTCTGCTTTGCACCGTTGTTTCGCGCATAACTCACGTACAGCTCGTACCCCTGAAAGGTTACGAGATACTTCAGCGGATGTTTCGCGAAGCTCCGAGCCGCAGCCGCCCAAGGGCATAACAACCCCAGCATGGGAAGCAGGTGCGTGACGCCGGCCTCGTCAAGGTCTTTGGCGAACCGCCGAACGATGGGTGGATCACCCTCCACGCCGTCGCACGCGCGCTGGATCACCCCTGCCATTACACGTTCAAGAACCTTCGGCCGTTTTTGCGCTCCACGCATGCGATTCTTGTCGCGCAGTGTTCGCGTGAGGAACCGTCCGAACCGGTCCGTCACCCCGTTGCCTCGACCAATGAGATACCGGAATCCGTGGAACAGCCAGTGCTGTGTGATTTGGGGCTTGAGCGGCGCATCATTCTGTCGATCGACCGCCCACCACACATGGACGGCAAACCCGCGATCCGCCAGCTCATTGGCCAAGCGGATATCGCGAATCAATGCCCCCGAAAGCGGTCCCCCGAGCAGGATAAACCCGAACACGGGCGGCGTGGCGGCGTCATTTGGCTGTGAGATCGAGGCCTCCATCGCCGTCACTCTACTCACAATCAGCCCCACCGCGAAAGCTACCCTGTTTGGCCGGTGGGCTTGCCCCGCCGAAACGAGCGCCAAACGCCGTGCGGATAACCAACACCCACCCCCGTCCCACTTTCATCCGCAGTGGGCACAATGATCAAACGGTCATCCTACTCCGTGAAGCCCCGCCGCCCCCGGCGTGTCGATCGTCAACGAACGCCTGCCGCGCCATCCACACCGCGTTGCCGCGGCGGCTAAACGATGAACCGATCGCATACCCGCCCCGTGAAGCCCCGCCGCCCACGACACCCCCGGCTAGTCGATTGTCAACAGGCGCTCATCAGCACCGTGTTGTCATAGATCGCCAAATGCAGCGTGGTATTTCACCCGGCCGGTTCTTCCATTCAGCGCACCCGGTTGCAGCTCCATCGCCATGAACACGTCCTCCGGCACGTCGTATTCACTGTCAATGCCGAATCTGGAAGAAGCCGCGAAGCCGAAGCGCGGGTAATACTCGGGGTGTCCCAATACCACAACCGCGGTAATGCCCAATTGTTTGCACTGTTCAAGGCCTGCTCGAACAAGCGCTGAGCCGATGCCTTTGCGCTGATGCTGCCCTGTTACCGCCATGGGAGCGAGTCCCATCAGCTTGAGATTTGGATGCTCAGGCAAAGACACCGGCGAGAACATGATGTGGCCGACGACTTCGCCGCCCTCTTCAGCAACAAGCGAAACGATCGGCTGCGCTTGTGCTCGCAAAGCGTCAACAAGATCAGCCTCAGCTGACGTTTCAAAGGCTGAGACGTTGACGGCATGCACAGCATCTTGATCGCTTTCGTCTTCCTCTCGAACGAGCATCTAACCTCTCGAAACTCGGAACAACCCGCCACTAAGTCGCCAGTCCGGCGCGTCACCCCAACCAATCATCCTGACACCTTCTTCTGCATTGGAAAAGGGCCCGGCCTGGTCCT
>CBDUST010000383.1:0-2523 GCA_965369945.1 uncultured bacterium
AACTTATACGAATCCCACTTGCTCAGCAGGCGGGTGCCATGCTTTCACCCGTTAGGGCAAAGCATGCTACAGAGCTTCGCGGATGACGCATGGCACCCGCGAAACGCACGAGAATCATTCAGGATTCGTACTATTGCTCACTGCCTGCTGCTGAGAGGCGCTTGACGAAAACTTCGATCAGCTCATCAAGCTTTTCCGGCTGATCATCCATAATGAATATCCGTGTCTCGGGAACGTACTCGATCGTGAGTTTGTCTACGCTCGGCCTGAGTGCTTCCCATAATGGGTTCTTGGAAACTTTCTCCCGGAACGCCTCCATCCCGCCGTAGTATTGATCAATGACCGCCTGCACTCGGTGTTCAATATCTTCTGGATCGCTGGCCCCTGCGGCAAGTTTCTGCCTCAGGCCTCGCAGTTCCTCGTCCGGATCGACCAGCGGATGTACGACCAACAACGGCACTTTGATCTCGGGCAGGCGAAGGGCTGGGTTGGTCGTCACGCACTCAAGGAAGTAGCGAATCTGTGTAGAGAACGGCGAACTGATTCCTTGTTCGTAGAGCGCATTGCCGCGATCCTTGTCGTTGCAGAGAACCGGCGGCTTGTACGTGCCCGCAAGCCAAGATTCACGAGTCAGTGTTCGATGAATAGGTATCCAACGATTTATAACTGCGTCGATTTGCATCTGCTCGGTTGTCTGTAAAATATCTTTGGCTGGATCGCTCCCGGGGTTGGCCAAGTGCGCCGGTAATCCGGAAACGACGACGATCCCGCGCACTAGATCGGGATGCTCAAGTCCTATTCGCAACGCTTGGTGATCGCCTACAACATGATGGCCAACGACGAGGGGTCGGTCGAGCTTCTTAGCATTGATCAACTTCACCAGGCCTTCGAGCAATCCGTTGTTCCACTTATGGGCCGCGAAGTTTTCGATCTCTTGCGGTATCGGCGGCGGTTTGGTGCCATCCATCCCGGCCGGAGTGATCGCATACATCGTGTAGCGATCGGTATTTCGGGTCATGAAGGAATCCCAAACACTCCAGCCGAAGCCCACTCCGGGAATGAGGATCACATCGACCGGTCCATTGCCTCGCTTCTCGACGTGTCCCAGCTGACCGAGTGGCGCCGTCTCGGTTCCCGCAGGATGTACAAAATTATTGATCTCGACCGGTGCTGGCGGATCGGTTTCTTGGGCTGCAGCGAACGCACTGACCAAGGCGATCGCCCCACCTGCCAACAACCTGCGGTTTGTGCCTGGCCTGTTCACACGAGGGCTCCTTCGATCCATCAAGATACTTCCCACGACTCCCGGTGAGCGAGAATCATAGGGATTCCTGTAGATAAACGCGTGAGTGGCTGTACCTGTTCCTGTGGAGTGAGCGTTGCAGGTTTTTCGGTCAGCTCTTTGGATTGATGAAGTGAACGCGGCCCCAAACGCGACTGTACAAGTAGGTAATGCCCAAGGATCCGGTTTTCCTAGCTCAACGGGCCGTCGCGGGTGATCGTGAGGCTCTGGAGATTGTGTGGCGTCAGCACCGCAAGTGGCTGGCGGCGGTGGTCATGGCGCATATGCCGGCCGAGGCGGAGCTGGAAGACGTCTTACAGGAGATCGCCGTGGCCGTGGTTGGAACGATTGGCAGCTTGAAGAATCCGCAGGCGATTCGATCCTGGCTTCGCAGTGTCGCGATCAACACGGTGCGGACCGCCGGCCGACGTGCGACGATCGATCGCAGGAACCGACCGCAAGACATTGGTAACGCTTCTTTGGATCGATCGATGTTTAGTAACAGCGAGATGACAGTTCAAGATACTGAGCGCGGCAGACAGCAGGTTCGTGAGGCGCTCGAACTCGTGCGCAGCTTACCCGAGCATTACCGCGAAGTGATTCTGCTGCGTGCGGTGCGCGGATTGAGTCAAGCACACATTGGTGAGGTTTTAGACGTTCCGATCAAGACGGTGGAAACACGTCTGCGGCGCGCCCGTGCGATGCTGACTGAGCAGATGGCCGAACGGGAAGGTGACGAGTTGATGCCCGACCCTTTCCGGGGGCGGGGGCGTCACGAAGAGTCATGGAAACGAGGTGAATCGTGAGTGTTGATCAACATGAGCAGATGATTGATCGGATGCTGAATCGCCAAATCGAAGCGCGGGACTTGGATGAGCTTGCGCAGCTTTCGCAGAATCAGCCGGAAGCGCTGGTGCGCATCGCGGCGGCGCTACGCGCATCAGCACAGGTTGAATCAGGCGTCGAGGCGGCACAAGCCCTCGCTGAGACGATCGAACTTCCTGCGGCCGGTGTTGGGGCGTCGAATCGATCGTCCCTCGTCGGGCGCGGTGTCGGTTCGTGGTCAGGTTGGGCGACTGCGGCGATGGTGGCAGCGGCATGGGTTCTCGCGGCGATGCTCGACTCCACGCCCCCGCCCCCGGAAGCGACCCCGTCGGGTGGCAGTAATGTTTTGCTCACCGCAAACCAAGCGCTCGAGCAATACATGCGCGCGGGCACCGATGAAGGTCGCATCGTTCAAG
>CBDUST010000384.1:0-2476 GCA_965369945.1 uncultured bacterium
ACGCTCACTGCTGTTTCACCGGCGGAAGTTCGCCGAAGCGATGAACCTGGCGATCCTCGGGCACCATTTCCGGAGGGTCGCCGAGGCGCTCTAGGCGGCGCATCGGTCCAGAGGTCAACCCAAGCTCAAGTTGTGATGCGTCAGCGGCTTGGAATTGTTCTGAGTACTGCCCATGGCGGAGATCTGGCATCAGTTTCAATGACTTGCGGCTATGAAAGTCACACCACGGCACTTGTTGCCAGTCATCGTGCGGGATGGATGCCCAGGCAAAGCAGGAGGTGATCGAATATCTCGAGAAACAGAATCGCATCCCGCGCGAGTAGCCTGCTGAACAACTTCTGCCGCAGAGCTGCGCAATGGAGCGATGCAGCCAGTACGGGTTTGTCACTGGGATTGCGATGTGACGGCCAATCAAGACCGACGCTCTCGTTATTGCCGGACGCGAATGCGCGGCTGTTTGCCTTGCTCCGTGCACTGGTTGGACACTAGCGGGCGAATCGGGTTGTTCGTAGTGTCGCCGGACCGCCGCAGCGGTCGTGCCCGGCGGTCCACGTTGCCAGCGACAGGTGCCCATCTTATGCTCCGCTTATTCAAGCTGGTAGTGAATTGCGATGAGCAAGACGATCCTCATTGTTGAAGACGAGAAGGTGCTACGGGAGTCGCTGGCTGGACTCCTGGAAGAGGAAGGCTACGACGTTGTGCAGGCGTCGAATGGCAAGGAGGCGTACGACTTGGTCGTGCAGCGCCCAGTGGACCTGGTGCTTTCGGACGTGCGGATGCCGGAGATGGACGGCCTGACGCTGCTGGGGCACCTCAAGCAGTTGGCGCCGGAGACGCCGGTCATCATGATCACCGCCTATGGCACGGTGGATAGCGCCGTGGAGGCGATGAAGGCTGGGGGCTGGGATTACCTGCTCAAGCCTGTGCAGTTCGACGACCTGCTGATAAAGATCCAGCGCGCGTTAGAGTTCGGGGAAATGTCGCGCGATCGGCGGATCATGACCGAGCAGCTCGCGGCCGAGAGCACATTTCACAACCTCGTCAGTGAATCGCCGAACATGCGCGAGCTGTTCGAGCAGGTGCGCAAGCTGTCTACCGTCAAGAGCAGCGTTCTGATCGTGGGCGAGTCAGGCACGGGCAAGGAGCTGTTCGCCCGCGCGATTCATTTCAACGGGATCACTCGAAACAAGCCGTTCGTTCCCGTCAACTGCGGGGGTATTCCTGAAACGCTCATAGAATCGGAACTCTTCGGCCACCGCAGAGGCGCGTTCACCGGGGCCATCCGCGACAAGACGGGGTATTTCGAGGCGGCCAACGGCGGGACGATTTTTCTCGACGAGATCTCGACGCTCTCCAAGAGCGTACAAAGTTCGCTGTTGCGCGTATTGGAGGAGCGATGTGTTGTGCCGGTAGGGGACACCAAGCCTCGCCCCATCGACCTGCGGGTGATCGCGGCTTCCAACTGCAATCTGGAAAAGATGGTGAGCGAGGGCGAGTTTCGCGAGGACGTGTACTTCCGGCTCAATGTCGTCAAGATCATGCTGCCTCCACTGCGCCATCGCAAGGGTGACATTCCTCTGCTCGTACACCATTTTCTGGCCAAGTACACCACGCAAATGAACAAGCGGATACTGGGCATCACGAACGGCGTGATGCGGGCGCTGTTGAACCACGAGTGGCGGGGCAACGTCCGCGAGTTGGAGAACGTTATCGAACGCGTGGTGATCTTCGCGGAGGGGCGGGACGTGCAAGTGTCGGACCTGCCGTTTACCGTCGAGCACATCGACGATGATGTGGGCGAGGATCTGAAGGAATCGCTAAGCCAGTTCGAGCGCCAGCACATCATGTACAGCCTCCGCCGGCACAACTACGACAAGAACGAGACGGCGAAACACCTTGGGATCGGTGTCTCGAGCCTGTATCGCAAGCTCGAGGAGCTGGGGATCGCCAAGAATCTGGAGGAGTTGGACGCGGCACGTGACACGCCCGGCTGAGGCCGCCGGCGCGCTGCCGACCACACAAACCGGACCACCTGAACAGCTCTACGACCGCCGCGACTGAGATCGAAGCTTCTCACATTTGAGAAGAATCGAGCTCAGTCGCGGCGGCTGGGACTGAGCAGGTGGTTCGAACCAGTGGCGCGAGATTTGTACTACTTGCTCGTTAGACTCCAGGCGGTTGGCGCCGGCGCGTCGTTGCCCCTTGCCCCGGCGTGTTGGGGTTGGGGGCGCAATGGCTCGGCCGGCGACGCCGAGCAAGGAGATCTGACGACCCGATGCTTCGTCAAAAGTTACTGCTGCTGCTTGGTTCGTTGATCGTGCTTGTGCTGGTGGGAGGCATCGGCGCCATACTGCTGCTACACGGTCTGCTGGAGGACCTGATCCAGATCAGTACGGCCTCGGCCAACGAACCCAAACACCTTCTGTTGATCGACGAGACGCTTAGCGATCTCGATGATCAACTTCGTGAGTTGCGC
>CBDUST010000385.1:0-2356 GCA_965369945.1 uncultured bacterium
GGGACGGGCTTCCAGCCCGTCGTCTTCACTCTTACAGACGGGCAAGATGCCCGTCTCACCATTCGTCAGACAGAACCTAGTCAAGTCGTCGTCCAGAAGACATGGTCAACGCAATCCAGCCATGGGAATACGAATATGAAGCTCACGACACGAACTTCGTATCGAGTCCTCACTTCGCCAGTGCCGGCCTCTACATGATCCGCCGGTACGCCGGCAAACGTCTTGACTGTATCGGTGTTGAGCGATTGTGTGTCCGTACCGACGACATCCCACGAATTCGTGTTGAAGTTCCAGAATGAGAATGTGAGTTCCAAACCGACGGTGTTTGCTGACGATTCGATCGTCACGTCGAGCGAAGCTGGAGAATCGTTTGGCAAGGTTCCGAAGAAATCCAGCGTGACCGGTGCTTCGGCTGGATTGAGTACGATGCCTGGGTTGTAACACAGATCACTGTCATCCGATTCGAGAAGGTCGTCGAGATCTCCGGAATCGTAGAATCCGCGGAAAGCATTGAAGTCGTCGAGTATGGTTGTATTTGCTGCGCCCACGATCTTGAACACCCTCCCGTGGTTTCGGGCGCAGAAATAGATCTCTCCGTAGAGATCCTCGCCAAAGGAGGCCGGCTTCTTAAGCTGATTTCCATTAGGATCGAGTTCGTTCGTGATCTCTTCCAATTCGATGATCCGTTGCCCGTCGTGCTCGAGGCGCCAGATTCGACTCGCTGAATGGTCGGCAAACAGGAAGTCTCCTACGAGATCCGGGATCGCGCACCCGCGATACACATACCCGCCGATCACGGAGCGACCGACACGGGGATTGGCGTACACATGGAGCGGATGAACGAGCGTCGAGTCGGCACACTCGCACGTCGGCTCACCCGTGCACTCAGTTCCCTCCAGGCAGTCCCACCCGTAGTTCTCACCACCTAAGCTCGTGCTCGGCTGAAAGTTGAGCTCCTCCCAACCGCTCTGACCGACGTCGCCTATGTAGAGGTCCCCGGTCTCGCGATCGAAGCTGCACCGCCATGGTTGTCGTAAGCCGTAGGCCCAGATTTCATCGGCTCCATCTTTGCCGACAAACGGGTTATCCGGTGGGATGGCATAGTTGCGTTGAGGGTCAGCTGGGAAGTCGTCGCCGTCGATGTCAATGCGCAGGATCTTCCCGAGAAGGGAATTGATATCCTGAGCATCATCTCCGGGGTCCAACGGGCCCCCGCCGTCACCTGATCCGATGTAAAGGTAGGAGTCGTTTGGACCCCAACCGATCCAACCGACGTTGTGCGTCGCGGACTGTTGGGCTACGCTCAGAACGTACTGTTCGCTTCCCGGGTCACCGATATCACGGTCAGCAGTCACCTGGTAACGAGCGACGACCGACGTCCCGTCCAGCGTGGTGTAGACGAGGTAGAAGAACCCATTCATTTCATACTCAGGATGGAAGGCCAGACCCACAAGGCCTTGGTTTTGGACCGCTTCGGTCAGATCACTGATGTCAAGGAAAGGGCGATCCAGAACTGTCCCATCCTTGATGATGCGGATCAGGCCGCCCTGCTCGAGCACGAATAGCCGATCGAAATCTCCCGGCGCGTGGGTGAGAAACACAGGTAAATCAAGGTTGTCCGCGACCAGTTCCAAGGTGAGCTTGGCATCGCCAGCCTGCACCGGCACGGATAAGGCGAGAGACGGCGCCAGCAGGATGATTGACCACGCCAGTGAACCTTGGGCGTACATGCTCTTGATTTCCTTGCCTGCGAGGACCCCCCCGAGATTCTGGCTACGGTATCATCGGCGTGGCGGCACTACAAGGTCTTTTTTGCCCCATAGGGAGGCACCCTGCGAATTGATGGTTCCAGGCAGCGGTAGTACCAGGTAAACGGAGCGTGGCGCCAAGGGCCCAGTAGGATGCTCGAAGGCCGCGTCGCCCGCCGTCTCACCGTCGCCGGACCTCGCCCATATCGCGGTGGGGCAGGATGTGTGTAGCCAAGTGGCGTGGCCCGACCCCCAGGGCGCCGGCGCTCCCGTTGGGGGCGGCGAAACCTGACGGCCATGCCTTGGCACGATGTCTTGAGGTCTTCTGCCTACCCCCAATTGGCTAGGAGGATCAGGAGGTCGCCGGCGCTGACGGTGCAATCGTCGTTGAGATCTCCAAGGCAATCGTCGCAGTCATCGCAAGGACCCCAATTCGCGAGTAGGAGGAGCACATCACCCGCGCTCACAACGCCGTCGCCGTTGAGGTCGCCGAGGATGGTCTCGACGAGATCGATCAGAGCCATGTCCATCTCTGCGGGCGCGCTCTTGCCGTGCAGCACCCATTGATCGTAGGCGATCTGGCCGCGATCATCGGTGGTGTTCTCGTG
>CBDUST010000386.1:0-2291 GCA_965369945.1 uncultured bacterium
GAAACAGCGAGCACATGGCGATGTAAGCACTTCGCACTTCGTCGCCGTAGATCCACCCGGTGAAGGCGTAGCGCTGTCCGCTGGGCGTACGCCCAATGAGGTCAGTGATCGCGCGCGTGGAATCCTGAGTCTGATTAGGGGTTATGCTCGCACGACCGGCGACGGCGCGGCAGAGTGTGATGCTGTCGATATCGTCGCCTAGATCTGCATGTTGGTAACCAACTTGGGCGACGAGGCGATCGATGCGCGAACGCAGCCGATTCAGAACGTCGGTGTTGAGTCGTCCATCGGGCCGGCCGAATCGACCGTCGAGCCAGGCGATGGGTTGGCCTCGACCGGCAGCGAGCGCAACTGCAGCCGTCCAAGCCGGATCATCAACCGAGGTAATCACCACGCCCGGCGGTGTGTAATCTTTTCGCTGGAATACTTGCCGCAGCGTGTCATTCTCCGGATCGCCGCCCCAAGCACGGATAGCGACGGCCTCCAGTTCTCGCTGCCTCTCTTCCGCTCCGGTCGGCAAATCCCCCACCGACTCGCGCCGGTACACACGGATTGGTCCAAATCGGCGTATGAACATCGGCGCGAGCTGATCATCTTCAAAGAGCACGGGCCAGCGACCTTCGGGCGACCACTTGCCAAGCTCGTCGAGATAGGTCGCCCCGTCGGGAACCAGCACCACGCAATCGACAACCGGGAAAGCGCGATTGATCTGCTCAACGCGCGATCCGAGCTTGATGGCCCAGTGCATTTGGTCGGGCTGCGGCGGTTCCTGTGCGAAGGCGAGCTGGGCGATTAGACAACTGGTTATTGCGATAAGGCAGCGTCGCATCATCGGGCGATTGTAGTCATGGTTGCGGCCACACCACCGAGCATGCTCGATTCATAAACCCATCGGACGCCGCAGCGGATTGAGCGTGAGATTATCTCGGCCGAGAATCAGTAGATCGGCAATCTCCACCGCATCGGTAAACGACTCCTGCGCTTGTTCGATGTCGTAACACGCTGGCAGCACCTTCCCCTGCTCAAGGTGTTCGAACGTGGCTACAGCGTCGCCGCAGATTAGTACAGTTGCTCGAGGCAAAGGCAGCAGCAGGCCGCAACTTCCCTGGGTTACGCCGGGTAGGGGAAAGAGGTCAACACCGGGAACGATCGAATCGTCCGCCAACCGGCAGTTACGCAGAATTTCCTGCTCCTGCTCGATCGCTGCGGCGATCTCGTGCTCGTCGCCGCGCTGCGCTTCTTGAAGTTGCGTCGCGAGTGCCGTATTGATCGCGTCCAGCTCCGGCTCGTGGACCAACCATCTCGCGCTACTAAAGGCGGCCAACGCGCGACGGTGTAATACATCGGCCGAGGTAAGAAACACGTGCGTGATCTGCTGGGGCTCGATGTTCGATCGTTCATCAAGCCGGGCCAAGAGCGCCTGCGGAGGCAGCGAAGGGTCGACGAGGATGTTGGCGTCGTCGGTCTGTATCAGCGTGGTCGTGGCGTGACCGGTTCGGGTTTCCAGCTGATCCTCCCAAAGCGGATGGGCCGCGAGTGTTCCGATCGAGATGACGCGGTAGTTGACTGACATCGAACGTTGCTGAATGTTGGCGCGCTTGGGAACGGGGGATCATCACTCGTCGAGGTGATCCTGAGCGAGCCGTCCGAGCGGGTTGGTGGGGTCGTCTCGTTTCTCTTTGAGTTTCTCGATTACCAGTGGGGGAACCAGAGTGCTCAGTCGATCCAACGATCCGCCCAGAGCCGCCACCTGCTTGATGAGACTTGAACTGGTGTAGGCGAAGGTTTCGCCGGTGACGACGAAGACGGTTTCGATCCCGGCAACTTGACGGTTGGTGATGGCGTGCTGGCACTCCGCTGCCAAATCGGTGATGTTGCGAATGCCGCGGAGGATCGCAGAAGCGCGAACCTCTTGGGCAAACTCGACCGTCAGTCCGGGATAGTGTTGGACTTGCACGGGAGCGCTGGTGGGATCCGAAGCAACCATGTCGTCAATCAGCGAACTGGCCATTTCCACACGCTCCTGCGGCGTGAAAAGGGCCGGCTTGTCCGGGTTCTGACCGATGCCGAGGACGATGCGATCAAACAGTCGCCGAGCCCGGCGCAACACGTCCAGATGGCCAAGCGTTATCGGGTCGAACGACCCTGCGTATAGGACCAGATGCTCGTGAGATCGGTCGGAATCAGCCATGGGGCGATTGTACGGACTCAGGTGGACGCTCGTCCAAGTCGGGGCCGTGCACAACCCTCACAGCTTCACACCTCGGCACTCAAACCCGCAGATGGGCGTT
>CBDUST010000387.1:0-1719 GCA_965369945.1 uncultured bacterium
TCCCAACTGAGGTGGCGGGAAGGGCGGCAGATCTTTGACACCGTGCTGGCGACAGAGGCGCCAAAGTTGACATCGAATAACTGTCCTCGGTATTGCAAGACCGAACGAGATTCCTGCGAAGACCAGTAGAGCAACGAAGCCGCCGAACCAAATTCGATCGTACACGTTGTACCCGGCACCACCACCGCCATAAACGGCCGACATGATCGCACCGGTGGCCGTAACGACTGACGCAGTTAGAGCCAGGGCTACTCCGATGGCAACGCGCACGCCCCAGACGCGCCACCCCTGATCCAGCCGCTCGGCCTCCGCATGAATGGCAAGAAGTTCCTCGTCGGTGTAAGTACATTCGCCTTCCATCATTCTTTGACGGATGCAACTTCCGCCAGCACATCCACCAGTGCGTCCATCTCGTGTTTTGTTCGTTTCTCTGTCACGGCGATCAACAGGTCATTGGGCTCGCCAATGCGACCCATGCGCCGGCCGTGCGGGGCGACCCCGGCCAGGATTCCGCGACGTTTGGCCGCTTCGATCACTTCCGTCACTTCCTTGGGGCACGTCACGCAAAACTCGTTGAAGAACGGCCCGTCGAACTTCATCGCGTAGCCATCAAGCTCAGCAATTCGCCCGGCCAGATAATGCGCCTTGTGATAACACTGTTGGGCCGCCTCACGCAAGCCTTGCTTGCCCATCGCGGTCATGTACATCGTGGCCCGCAGCGCGAGCAGACCTTGATTCGTGCAAATATTGGACGTTGCCTTGGCGCCACGAATGTGCTGTTCGCGCGTTTGCAAAGTCAGACAATACGTCGGGCGACCGTCGGCGTCGATGGTCCGGCCGATGAGCCGGCCCGGCATCTTCCGCAGATACTCTTTGGTCGCGGCAAACAACCCGATATACGGTCCGCCGAAACTCAACGGCACACCCAACGGTTGGCCCTCCCCCGCGGCGATGTCCGCGCCGCATTCGCCCGGCTTCTTCAGGAGCGCACATGCCATGGGATTGAAAACTGCGATCGCAGCGGTCTTCTCTTTCTTGTGCGCTACTCCGAAGCAGCCGTTCCAATCTTCGATCAAACCCCAGATGTTCGGCGATTGAACAACGACGGCTGCGGTGTCATTATCCAAATGCTGCTGTAGGGTTTCGGAGGTAACACGCCCATCGACAGCAGGTAGCTCGATCAGCTCAACCGCAAGCTCGTCCAGATAGGTTCGCAGAACAACCATGTAATCCGGATTCAATGTGGACGCGACCAGCACTCGCCGTTTGCCCGAACTGTTGATCGCCATGAGCACCGCTTCGGCAACGGCAGTCGCGCCCTCATACATGCTGGCGTTCGAGATTTCGAGGCCGGTCAGCCTGGCGATCTGCGTTTGAAACTCGAAGAACGCCTGGAGACAGCCTTGGGATGCCTCAGGCTGATACGGCGTATAGGCGGTCAGGAACTCCCCTCGACTAATAAGCTGATCGATTAGCACTGGATAGAAGTGGTCATACGCTCCGCCGCCCATAAAGCAGACCATGTTGTGGGGGCCATGGTTGTGCCCCGCCATTTCCGCCAACTCACGCTGAAGCTCCAACTCCGACTTGGCCGGGGGAAGATCCAGCAACTCGCTAAAACGGATGGACTCGGGGATAGCCGAGAAGAGTTCGTCGATGCTCGCGACACCGATCGACTCGAGCATCGCAGCCTGCTGCTGAGGTGTGATCTGGGTGTAG